>CAYSUP010000034.1:0-6705 GCA_964434205.1 uncultured archaeon
TTGGGAATAAAAGTTTAGGGCGCCTATCGGGACCTTCGTTTTCCGGCTTTGCGGTGTGCGAGCTTGTCTTCCAGCAGCGCCGGGAGCATCGCAGGGCTTAGTAGCATGGGTATCATAAAGGCAGGTAGGATGTCAAGGCCCAGCTGCAGGAACATTGCTGCGACAAAGAGTATGAATGTGGCCAGTATCAAGACTGGGAAGTAGAGCACCGTCTTGAAAAAGGTCAGCAGCGAAGTCATAATGAGTGCTTTCCGCTTCGCTCTAAGCCCTTCATCGCGTATGCGATGGGTTAGAACGATGAAGTGCGGGAGACGAGATTCGAACTCGCGCAGGCCTAAGCCACAAGGTCCTGAGCCTTGTCCGTTTGACCAAACTCCGGCACCCCCGCAGGATAACGCCAAAGGTAGCGAATAAGCGGTTTATTTGAGATGCCGAGAATAAAAGGGCTTACGCCTCGTTCTCTGCCGGCGCGACTGCAGGCTTCTTGTGCTCTGCTTTCGGGGCTTCTTTCGGGGCTTCCTTTGGAGTTTCAGCCTTCGGAGCTTCTTTTGGAGCTTCAGTCTTAGGGTACGCAGCCTTTGGAGCTGCGGGCTTGTCCTCTCTTGGCTTGATGCCTTTCTCCTTCCGCTCCATCTCCTTGACTTTTACCATGACCTTGTCCATCTCGCGCTTGTCTTTTGAGCGCTGCTTGGCCCACTTCTCTTTCTCAGTGGTGTGGATGCCGTCTTTGACTAGGTGGCGGTGCTTCGCACAGCTCAGGCATGCATAACCCTTAACGCCGCTCATGGAGACGACTTCAGCGAGTTCGTATATGTCACGGCCGAGCCTGCCGCTGTTGTTCACTTGCACAGCTTTGTGCTTAGGGACATTTCTACCACAGAAGGTGCACTTGACGTTTTGGTCAGCTCCTCTGCTGGACCACCACTTACCCCATTCTCCCATGAAATCACCGTGTAATAAGCCTTATAACCTAGAATAAAGCGGTTAATTAGAAGGGTGGGGTATAAAAGGGTTCGGGGCTGGAAAAAGTGGAAAAGGAGGCGTCGAGGCTGGGTTTCAGCGTAAACACCCATTCGGGGCAGTAGCTGAAACAGTGCCTCGGCTGGGTTGCCAATAGAGTTAAACGCCGAGGCTGGGATTTGGGGTCGCCAGTCCCAAGTCTTGAGTCTCGTCTAAAGGAGACTGAGAGGTCTTCTGTCGCGTGTCTTCAGTCTTGTTCTAGAGATATTGCCGAACCAAAAAGAAAAGCGTGGTTACGCTACAAATGTAGACAATTCCTAAAATAAGCTTTTTATTTGTAGTCACGTAATATATATGTGTACCTTGAAATCAGGAAACTCGGAAAATCGAAGGCATATTATCTAGGTCACTCATTCAGGGAAGGCGGCAAGATACACAAAATCCGAAGGTTCCTTGGGACAAACCTCACTGAGGCGCAGATAAAAGAGCTTAGGCCAAAGGCTGAGGGGATAATTCTTACCGAAATTCAGCGATATAGGATAATCAACAACCCTCTCAATAGGAAGCTTAGTGCAAGGGAGCTTGATATCATCAAAAAGCTGCAGGACAAGATAACGCTTAAGGTCGATCACCTTTCAAAGGACGATTGGAAGCTGTTTACGGAAGCCTTCACCTTTGACACAAACGCTATCGAAGGCTCAACAGTCAGCTTTGGGGAAGTCAGGGGCATACTTGAGGAGAATAGCTGGCCGAAGGACAAGGAGAAATGGGAGATATCTGAGACTTATGGGGTCTCTGAGGCCATCAAGGAGTTGCGCGCTACAAATGAGCATTTAACCGTCGGATTGATTTTGAAACTCCATGAGATATGTTTCAGAAACTCAAAGGCTTATGCCGGCCAGCTAAGGCCTAAAGGTGTTGAAGTGTGCGTAAGGAATCAATTGGGTGAAGTGTTGCACGTAGGCGCGCCGTCTGGCAGAATAAGATCGCTGTTGGACGAGTTGGTGACGTGGTATCAGAAGAATAAGAATAAATACCCGCCACTTCTGTTGGCTGCAATGGTCCACAACCAGTTTGAGACCATACACCCGTTTCAGGACGGCAACGGCAGGATCGGCAGGCTGCTGCTTAACAACATTCTGATAAAGCAGGGTTTTCCGCCCATTAACATCACCCTTGCGAGAAGGTCTGTGTATTACGCAGCCTTGCAGGCTTATCAAAAAGGCGGTGATGTGAGACCTATGATGGAGCTCATAGTCAAGGAGTATAAGCGGTTCTACAAGAATACGTGACTACATTTTCCAGGAGTGTAGTCACGTATGAGCAAAATGTAGGGGTAAGAACACTGTTTACAGTCCTGGGTCTTCAGTCTACGGTCGGGACGCACGCCTCGGCTAATTTGCCTGAAAGGTGATACGCCGAGGCTGGGATTTGAGGTCACCAGTCGAGGGTCTTGAGTCTTGTATTGAGGAGACTTGAAGTCTACTGTCTTGAGTCTTCAGTCCTAATCTGAATATATTACTGACACTAGAATAAAAGAGAGGTTACGCTACAGAGAGAGGTTATGCTACAGGTAGGATTATTATTGTGCCAGACTCAGAACTTCATTTGACAACCCGTTTAGCCCGTATCTCCCTCATAAGTGCGAGCAGGCCTTTCATTATATTAATAGGCGAGGGTGGATTTCCGGGTATCCTGACATCAACTGGCAGGACCTTGTCTGCCCCGCCAAGGACTGCATAACTGTCCTTAAAGACGCCGCCGTTGCAGGCATCATCCCCTACAGCGATGACGAACTTAGGCCCCGGGGTCGCCTCGAATGTCGTTCTCACTGCGACTTCCATGTTGCGCGTGACTGCGCCAGTTATCGCTATTACATCAGCGTGCCTCGGCGAAGCGACGAATGTGATACCAAACCTCTCAATGTCGTAGTGCGGCGCGGTGAGGTTGACCATCTCTATCTCTGTCGAGTTATCACTGCCTGAATCCAGCTCCCGTATTGCAAGGCTCCTGCCAAAGATAGAATCAACTTCCTTTTTCAGTTTAAGGCCCAGTTCATCGAAATCAGAGTCTTTAAATCCAGGTTCTTCCGTGACCCGTTTCTTGAAGAGGTTTGTGAATGCGTTCATTTTTGTGAATTATTTTTTGTTGATGGATATCTATTATAGGTCAGTCCCCGCATATGAGAGGTTCAGACTCTTGTTTATGAGCGGGAAGTCAGGTACTATGTTGCCTATCACAGCATGTTCTATCGCCTGCCAGTTGCAGAAGGACGCAGTCCTGACCTTGTATCGGTACACCATCCCTTTTCGTATGCAAACCCAGTGGAAGCTCTGCCCCCTGGCCGATTCGACTAATGAGCTTGCGTAACCGTCTTTTATGACTGCTTTCTTGTTATCGGCGAATGTAGTCACGCTTCCCTTTGGCATTTCAGCGAGGATCTTTTTGATAAGCCGTACTGAGTCCTCGATTTCGGCTGCCTTGACCATGAACCTGGAGAGCACATCCCCGTTTTGTCCAGTCTGCAGTGTTGCTACCCCACAGGCCATCAACTCCGCATAAATCCCATAAGGATGGTCAACCCGGGTGTCTGTCACTATCCCCGAAGCGCGAGCTGCGGGACCTGTTATGTGCAAGGGAGGCACCAGCTCTTTTTTTATGACACCTGTCGTGTCGAAACGGTCTATGACGGAGGTGGAAGTGCGTATAAAGTCCACTGCCTTTGAGAACCGCCCTGGGAACTCTGTCAGGAATACGCCCAGACCAGTTAGTGCATTCTCGGAAACATCCTTTGTAAGCCCGCCAACATCTATCGCCCCTTTCATGAACCTCGACCCGGTCAGTGAGGCGTTCTGGCGAAAGACCTCTTCCCGCAATGCGAAAAACGGGCTTGCACCCATCATGAAAGCAACATCGACGTTCATGCCTGCTAGGTCGCCGAGGTGTGAGTATATCCGCTCCAGCTCAAGGAACATGGTCCTTAAGTATGATGCACGAGGAGGGATCTTGATGTCGGATATTTTCTCGACTGCACTGCAAAACGCGACTGAGTTGGCCACAGTCTCATCGCCGCTTATCGCCTCGGCTATCTTGACGCACTCAAACGGTGTCTTGCCCTCAGCCAGCTTTTCAACGCCTCGGTGCTTGTAAAACATCCTTAGCTCAAGGGCATAGATGGTCTCGCCTATCACGCTGAACCTAAAGTGGCCGGGCTCTATTATACCTGCGTGCACCGGGCCGACCGGGATCTCAAACACGCCTTCGCCACCTATCTCCTTAAACTTATACTCGACTGAGGGTGAACGCAACTCCGCTCCCGATATCCCCAGCTTGTTTTTCATGCGCCCCGCATGTGCAGTCGCCACTACACCATTTTTGAATGCCTTTGACAATGGGTGAAAACCCTCTGGATATGCCTCATGCAAGAAGAGCCTTCTTGTGTCGAATGCATTGTTGAAGCTTACGCCAAAACCGTCTGAGACTTCTCTCTCATACCACAAGGCGGACGGGAATATGTAAGCGACTGATTCCGCCTTACTGTCAGTAAGAGGGACTACTAGGAAGGTCAACTTGTTCTCCCCTTTCTTCTCAAGGGCATAGAGGATAGAAAACCCCCGTTTATCAAAATCCTCGACACAGAACAAGTCCACAAGCTCAAAGCCGCCTGCAAAAAGGGTGTCAAGAACCGCGGTTATCTTGCCTTCCGGCACGGTGAGATAGGCATCATCCCGGCCTTTTCCTACGCCCTTTGGCATCACATGTTTGTCTGACGATAGGGTATCCATTTTAAAAACCCAGCGCTGCGACAGCGCCGCTGATAAGCCCATATAACCCCTGCGGGGCGAATATGCCCAAAGCAAAGACTGACATTATCAGTAACAACACTGGTATTGTCATCCTCCGGGGAGTCGCATACCTAGTGACATTCGTGTCATCGTCCTCATGCGAGAATATCCCGCTTAAGAAGACTGCAAATGACGCTGCTGCGACAAGCAAAAGCACGCCCACTGCCACAAGGAGCCATGTGGCATAGCCTGCCGTCTGAGCTAACAGGGACAACTCAGAGATGAACACTATCGACGGCGGCATGCCAACAATCGCAGCAGCGCCGAATATCAACCCTACGGACGCTATCGGCTGGAGCCTGATGGCGCCTTTGAGGTCGCTCGCCTTGTCACTCAGGTACTGGCGGTTGAGTATGCCCGCTGAAAAGAAGAGAAGCGCCTTTGTCAATGAGTGTGCAAGCGTGTGGAAGAGCACCCAGAAAAGTGATATGGGTGTCCCTATGCCTATCCCAATGAGCATTAACCCGGCATTCTCAGTTGTTGAGAATCCTAATAGCTTCTTCAGGCTTTTCTGGTGAAGCATGCTAAGGCCGGCGATGGCCAGGCTTAAGACTCCAAAGGTGATCATCAATGAGGATGCAATCGGAGCGGCAGTCGTGCCATTCAAGATTGCAAAAGCGCGCATTATCCCATACAGACCGATATTGGGTATTATGCCTGAGAGGATGGCACTGACTGCAGACGGGGCCTTTGAGTGCGCTGAGGGAAGGACTGTGTGGAAGGGGGCAATGCCTGCCTTGGCGGCAAACCCTATGAACAACAAGGCGAATGCGGTCATGAGCGGGCCTGGCGGCAGCTTATTTGCATTTGTAGCAAGCACGCTCCAGTCCAAGGTTCCAGAATCCAGCGCGCCCTCTGAGATGGCGAACAACAATATCAGCCCCAGGAATGCAAAGAGCATCGCAGTCGATGCGACGAAAATATACTTGAGCGATGCATAGACGTTCCTTTGTGAGTTAAGGATAGCTATCAAAAAGGCTGCAAAGAACGTGGTCAGCTCTGCAAGTATCCAGAATATCGCAAAGTCGCCGGCGCAGAATGAGAGGACCACTATCACTAACAGGGCGTTTATCGCTATGTAGAACAGGTTCAGGTTCTTCCGGTCAAGGAGGCCTTCCTGCATCAGGCCTTCGGCATAGCCACCGGCATATACCGATACTAACGCGAAAATCGCTGCAGTCAGGATTATCTCAAACACCGACAAGGCATCTATCGTGAACTCGCTGCCGAAGTGCACAGGCAGCGTTCCCGAGAGCAAGACATATGCCATGACAAAATAGGACAATGCGTGCACCAGCGTAAGGCAGGTCATGGCCCGACGTGACCTTATGAAAGCCACCAAAAGGGTCATAAGGAGCCCGAATACCACGAATTCGATCAATGCCATTTTTTATCCGATTAGGTTCGACTGATGTTTGTATGTGAGTGTCCATTATCACCACTAGCCACATGCCCATTCCCATTCTTCTTTCTCTGGAATGGGTGTAAGCTTTCTTGGAATTCCTCAACGCCGACGTCCATGCCGAGCGCAAGTATCGAGGCCAAAAGGACTATCATCAACAGGTCTATCATCGCCAGCACCTCTATTATGAAGGGTATCTCGGTCACAAAGAAACTGAACAATAGCACGCCATTTTCCATCATCAGATAGCCAAGTATCTTTGTCATTATCCTCTTTCTGGTGAATGTGACTAACATTCCCATAAGGGCAAGCGATACCCCAAGGACCGCGCCCAGATAGAAGAACCGGTCCGGGGAAAGCCCCTTAAGCGTGCTTGAAAACGACGTGTGGACTATGAATATCAATATCATCGTCACAAAGATAGCCTTAATCGGCGACAGGTAATGGAAGGTCAGGTCCCGGGGTATGTTTATCTTCTTCTGCACACGCTTTATGAAG
>CAYSUP010000035.1:0-6589 GCA_964434205.1 uncultured archaeon
GCAATACAACAAGCAGCTAACAGAGCATCCACTCTCTTAGCCCCGTAGTGTAGCGGCCAATCATACGCGGCTTTGGCGCGGCCTTTTTCCCTTCGGGCAAAAGCCCGGGGAAAAGTACGAAGATACCGCGTGACTCAGGTTCGAATCCTGACGGGGCTATTAGCTAAGCTTTTGCTTGGCTGTTTTCAGTCTTCAGTTTTGAGTCTTGCCTAGACAAGACTCAAGACCGAAGACACAAGACTGAAATGGTCCTTACAGCGTCTTTCGGTTCTTACCCACGGCCCGATGCCTTGCGCGAGTACCAGATAAAGACCTACGGAAAGCAGAAGAAGATAGGCAATGTGCATACTTCTGAGGACAAAAAGCTGCTCACTGAGGCCATGCGCCAAGTAGTCGAAGACCAGGCAGGCCTGGACATAATCACGGATGGCATGCTCACTTGGGACGATTATCTTGCTAGCGTCGCTGCTAATTTCTCAGGTATAATGATGGGGGGTCTTATCAGGTTCTACGACAACAACACTTATTACAGGAGACCCACAATCATCGGCCAAGTCGAGAGCAAGAAGCCTTCTCTCAAGCAGAATCTGGAGCTCCTTAAGAATCTGAATCCTGGCGCAAAGACAAAGGCGGTCATACCCGGCCCGTATACGCTTTATGACCTCTCGGAAGACCAATATTACAAAGACCCGGCCGACGGAATAGCTGCGATGTCAAAGGCACTTGAAAAAGAGGTGAAAGAGCTTAAGGCCGATTATATCCAGATAGATGAACCGTCGCTTTCTTATAACCTGGACAGGGATCTTTTTTCAACCATAAACAATGAGATAAAGAGGCTCATGAAAGCTGCAAAAGGAAAGACTATAATCACAACTTATTTCGGCGAGACAATGGCATGCATCGAGGAGCTGCAGCAGATAAAGGCTGATTACATAGGCGTTGACTGCGTTTCATTCCCCGGTAACTATGAGACTTTAATCCAGAGTGGCATCAAGAACGTGCAGCTCGGCCTTCTTGACGCACGCAACACAAAGCTGGAGGATGCCATACTGATGCGTGACCGAATCGAGATGCTAGGCTCAGATAAGATAATCGTTTCAACGAACTGCGGATTGGAGTTTTTGCCGAGAAAATATGCGCTGAGAAAAATGGATTTGCTCTCAAAACTCAAAGATGAGTAAAAAAATCTTAACAACGACGGTTGTGGGCAGCCACCCTAGAAACCCCGGGGTAGTCAAAGCCGCGCGCAAGCTCAAAGACAAGCAGATTAAGCAGCAGGAGTATGACAAGCTGGTGGCTGACGCGACAAAGATATGCATTGACGATCAGGTAAAGGCAGGGATTGATATAATCGCCGACGGCGAACAAGGAAGAGAGGACATGCAGGTGTTCTTCGCCGAGCGGCTTGGAGGATTTGAGAAGGGCGACTGGGTGAGGATATGGGGCAACAACTACTTCCGAAAGCCGATAGTGGCCGACCGCATCACATTCAAGAAGCCTATGACTGTTGATGACTGGAAGTTCGCAGACAAATACATGGGCGAGAGCCAAAAGAAGTTCAAGCGGCAAGGCGTTCAGATGAAGCAGATGTTCACCGGTCCGTACACGATGGCCGACTGGGCGTTCTATGAGAAGCACGCTAATAGAAGGGACCTTACATTAGACCTCGCAGAGGCTCTTGCAAAGGAGGCAAAGGCTTTGGACAAGGCAGGCTGCCCGTACATACAGATAGACGAGCCGGCGCTATGCACGCACCCGGGCGAGGAGGAGATGATGCTGCAGGCAGAGGCGCTGGAGATAATAACAAATGGGCTAAAGGCATATACTGCAATACACGTCTGCTATGGCGACTTTGAGATGCTTTTCCCGTACGCGCTTGATTTCAAAGTAGACCTGATAGATCTTGAGTTCGCCAACAACAACTTCAGGACTCTTGACGTCCTCAAGCGTTTTGACTTCACAAAGGACCTTGGCTTTGGCGTAGTGGACGTACACAAGAAAGAGATAGAGACAGTCGCGCAGGTCAAGAAGAACATAATGCTCGCGCTTGATTTCCTTAAGCCGGAGCAGGTCTATCCAAAGCCTGACTGCGGGCTGAAGCTCCTGCCTAGCGAGGAAGTGGCTTATTTGAAGCTAAAGGCGATAGGCGATGCCGTGAAAGAGCTGAGGGAAGAGCTCTGATTCATCGATTTTTGAGAAATTGTATTTTTATAGATTGCCTGTATAATTATAATATAATTATTTGAAATGGAAACACTGGAATGTATCCCTCGCAAATGGGGTAATTCGCTGGGTCTGACTATACCCAAAGAGATTGTGGAGAAAGAAGGGCTCTCCGAGGGGAAGCCGATAGTGATAACACTGAATGCGCGACCCAGCTTAAGAAGTATCTTTGGGACTGCAAAATTCTCAAAGACTGCGCAGGAGATGAAAGACGAAGACAGACGAGGATGGGACTAGCTTATTTTTTAGATACCTACGCCGTCTATGAGATGGTAGCAGGAAACAAGCATTATGATCAATACCTAGAAAGCGAAAGCCATAGCTCTATTTTCAATATAGCTGAAACCTATTATCGATTTCTTCGCGAATTTGGCGAGCAGTTTGCCGATGATAAAACCCTTCCCCTCTTCTTTCGGATGCTGCCGGTCAAACCACTTACGATAAAGTTAGCTATGAAATTCAGACTAGAGAACAAGAAAAAGGATCTTTCTTACGCCGATTGTATAGGATACCAGTTAGCCCAGGAGCACGGCCTTAAATTCCTCACTGGCGACCAGCAGTTCAAAGGCCTGCCGAACGTGGAGTTTGTGAAATGATTTTTGTCACTGCACGTCTTAACTAATTATGATGGACCTTACACGAGATACTGCTAAACTGCTTGTTGAGGCGTTGATAGCATTCGCTATACTAGCAATACTTCTGACTGTTCTAACAAACACCCAGAATATGGTGGGCAGGATGGGGCCTTAAATCTTCTTGAACTTCTCCCTTATCTCAACAATCTTTCCACAGGTCAGTTTCCCTTCCGGGCACGGCCCCACTACGCAGCCCGGGCCGCCGTCGCCAAAGAGCACAGGCGCGACTTTCTTGGCCTGCTTAAGCATCTCTATTGTCACTTCGCGAAGCTCCCACTGGGTCCTTTCGCATGTCCTCATGCGTATGAGGTGTAAAAGCTCGCGCGCATTCATCGTAACGACTATGTTTGTCGTAGCAGCATTGGGCAATACAAACCGCGCATCTTCGGGCTGTATCTTCTTGTTTATGAGCTTCTCGTAAGTTTCGGCCACTTCTTTCATCAGCGCATCATAGATCCTCTTTGCCTCAGCGTCTTTAGCTATCGCAGGCGGGGTGACATATTGTATCTCCTCCTTTGAGAACTTGACATATCTCTGGCTCTGTTGGGTGTAAGAAGCCAGGCGATGCCTCACAAGCTGGTGCGTGAGGGCGCGGGATACGCCGGAGATGGAGAAGGTGAACGTGGCGTGCTCGGTCACAGACGCATGGCCGAATCCCATGACCATCTTAAGGAAGTCAAGGGCCTCCTTCTCGCTGAGCTGCTCAAAGAGTTCAGCCGTCGTTTTCTTCTTCCAGCTTGTGAATGCAGCCGCTGCGCAGACCATATCAGGCTTTGGCGTGTATGCGATAAGTTTTACTTCCATGATTGCCACTTAATTACCCCATTAGTTTTTACTTAATTACCCCGTTAGTTTTTGTTTAATAACATAAAAAGCCAAAAATTAGCGATGACCTCTGTAGCCATAATAGGCGGATACGGCGGGATGGGAAAGCTCTTTGCCAGAATCCTAAAGAGGAGCGGGCTTTGGGTAGTGATAGCCGGCCCGAGGCCTGAAAAAGGCAATGCCGTTGCCAGGGAGTTAAAGGTCCTTTTTGAGGAGGACAACAAAAAAGCCGCAAGCGCAGCTGATATCGTAATCATAACCGTCCCAATCGACAAGACTGCGGACGTGATAAACCAAATCGCCCCGGCTATGAAGCCCGGTTCGCTCCTTATGGACCTGACTTCAGTGAAGAAGATGCCCTGCGAGATCATGGAAAAGGCCGCATCTGAAAACGTTGAGGTCGTAGGTTGCCATCCGGTATTCGGGCCCACGGTCACAGACTTTAAGGGCCAGAACATAGTCATGTGCAAAGTCCGCGGTGAAAAGTGGTTCACCTTTATGAAAAAGACATTTGAGCGGGAGGGTGCAGGGGTCACCGTATGCACCCCGGAAGAGCACGACAAAGCAATGGGCGTTGTGCAGGGGATGACTCACTTTATGCTCATATCAGCCGGCATAACGATGAAGGACTTGGATTTTGACATGACGAGTTCCAAGAATTTCTCATCGCCGGTTTACGGCCTGATAATCGACCTTATTGGTCGCATCCTTGGCCAAGACCCAAAGCTGTACGGCGAGATACAGCTTAATAACTCTCAGACGGCAAGGGCCAGGGAGGCCTACCTCAAGGCTGCCGAGAGGCTTGACGGCATTATAAAAAGAGGCGATGAAGGGGCATTTGTCAAAGAGATGGAAGCGGCAGCAAGGCACTTTGGCGACACTGAGGGGGCTATGCAAAGGACAAACAAGCTTCTGAAGAAATAATCTCAAAGTGAAAACTAACATAGGTGTGATAGGCAGCCGCGAGACTTCTGAGAAGAACCTTAAGATAGCCGAGGAAGTCGGCAGGGAGATTGCAAAGGCCGGCGCTGTTTTGATATGCGGCGGGAGGGGCGGCATAATGCGCGCGGCCGCAAAAGGCTGCAAGGAAGCAGGCGGCCTTTCAATAGGGATTCTCCCGATACTTGACAAGAAACAGTGCGACTGCGACTATCTTGACATTGCGATGCCGACGAGCATGGGCTTTGGCAGGAACATCTTTATTGCTTCCGCAAGCGATGCGCTGATAGCAATAGACGGGAATTATGGCACTATGTCGGAGGTTGCATTTGCGCTTAATTACGAGCGACCGGTCATAGTCATCAAGGGTACCGGAGGGACTTCAGATTACTTGATAAACGGGATCTTTGCAGTCAGGGTTGCGAAGGATGCAAAAGAAGCTGTGGGGCTGGCAATGAAACTGGCAAAAGCATGATAAAATGAAGATCCTTGACTCATCAGGCGTAATCAATGCGCGCGACAAGGTCCTTGATGGCGATTTTCTGACAGTGCCGGAAGTAAAGGCCGAACTGCGGGATATACAGTCAAGGATGAAGTTTGAAGCTGCAGTCGCGCAGGGAAAAGTGCATTTCGAAGAGCCCTCCGCAAAGTCAATAAAAACAATACGTGCAGAAGCCGAGAAAAACGGTGTTTTAGCCCTCCTTTCCGTCCCGGACATTGCAATCCTTTCTTTGGCATATGAAAAGAAGCTCCCAATAGTGACAGACGACTATGACATACAAAACGTTTGCATGCTAATGGGCTTAAAATTCGAGACGATAATCACGCGAGGCATAAAAGAGCCTTTTTCATGGAAGAAGAAATGCACTGCATGCAAAAAGGAATACGCAAAGGACATCCTGGAGTGCGAGGCATGCGGCTCTACTTCCTTTTCCGCTTTGAAGCGGTGATCCTCTTTCTCTTGAATCGAAAGTAATACAAGTCGATGAGGGCAATAATAGCCAAGATGACTACAAGTCCCCAGACGGGGTTTTCTGCAAAAGCCGCAAAGGATTTGTTGATTGCAACCTTTCCTGCATAGGCCACAACCAGATAGCGTGGTATCTTCCCGATGATGGCGGCGATTAAGAATTTTTTCCACCCATACCTCAGCGCGCCGGCCACAAGCCCTACAAAATCTATCGGGGTAACAGGGAAAGCTGCCGCGGCGGATATACCCCAAAAACCCCATTTTTGGAACAATCCCTTCGACTGGTTGTAAAACGCGCCTTCCTTTCCCTTCTTCTTAAAGATATTCTCGCTGCCAACCCCGATGAAGTATCCCGATAGCTCCCCTATCGCAGATGCAATGCCTGCGATTACGCCAACCCAGAAGGGGTCAAGGACTGATGCAGCCGCAACAACGACTGCAAAAACCGGGACTGGCAGGAACAGTACTGCAGACAGGGCCAATACCAGGAAGAATAATACCAGATAGCCTAACGGGCCGCTAAGACCTTGGGCTATAGACACAAAAAAGTCCACATCACTCCTTTGCTTTTGACCTTAACTCTTTTTCAATTGCCCAGAGCTCTCGCTTAATGGCAGTTATTTCCTTAGAGATATCCGCTCGCTTGTATTTTAAGCGATCGTTTTTGAAAGTTTTTGCAAGTTCATCCCGTTGTCCCTGGAGATCCTCAAGCAGGCTCTGGCGCCTCATTCTTAGGTCCTTTGAAGCCGGGTCAAGTTTCTCAGGCACCTTCTCTTTTGGGTCCTTTTCACCGATAACGCCCCTCACGGCTTTAAAGAGCGCATTACTCTTTGGCCCCGGGGTCTCTCCACCAGAACCAAAACCTTCACCCGACCCAAAATTTTCCTCCCTTGAATCTTTTTCAGAATAGTCAAAAACAACAGGCTCTCCTTTTTCCTTTTCTTCAGAGCTTAAAAAAGATGCGAGCATCTCGCTTGTTTTCTCCTCGGCGATAGTC
>CAYSUP010000036.1:0-6515 GCA_964434205.1 uncultured archaeon
AAAGAAGGCGGTGGCCCTTTTGGCGCGTGCATAGTTAAGGGCAGCGGGAAGAATACAAAGGTCATCGCCTGCGAGCATAATAGCGTAGTGCCTAACTGCGACTCGACGGCCCATGCCGAAGTCAACGCAATCCGCGCTGCGGAGAAGAAACTCAAAACAATCGACCTTTCCGGATGCACTATTTATTCCACAACAGAACCGTGCCCGATGTGCTTCTCTGCAATACATTGGGCCAGGATCAGCAAGATAATTTATGGCACATCGACGGCAGATGCAAAGAAAACCGGCTTTAACGAACTGGTGATTTCTGATGATGTCCTGAAAAGAATGGGGAAAAGCAAGATCACGCTCGAAAAAGGCGTCATGAAAGACAAATGTGCAGCCTTGTTTAAGGAGTGGAAGCAAGCTAACGGAAAGGCGTACTAACCCGTTTATTTAAACTCAATAAAACAACCTTTTTTATACCTTTTTCTGCTAATTAGACCCTCTTACTCACAATAAACAACTTACTCGCTAACTTTAAACATCATAATAGCTCACTTTAAAAATACTAGTTCACTTTTAAAAAATTAGCTCACTTTAAAAAACTTACTCGAAGGATTGGAAAAACGATTGAAGATGGAAAAGTATATATACGCATTTGAAGAAGGCAACAAGAGCATGAAGGAGACGCTGGGTGGCAAGGGCGCAAACCTCGCTGAGATGACAAACCTCGGCCTGCCGGTTCCGCCGGGATTCACAATCACTACAGACGTTTGCAAGTTTTACTACGACAATGGCAAGAAGTACCCGCCGGGGTTTAACAAGAGCGTAGAGGCCGCAGTCAAGAGCCTCGAGGCCGAGATGGGCAAGAAATTCGGCGACGTGAATGACCCGCTTTTGGTATCAGTCAGGTCCGGGGCGGCCGCCTCAATGCCGGGGATGATGGACACTATCCTCAACCTCGGGCTAAACGACAAAGTCGCTGAGGGCTTTGCAAAAAAGACAAAGAAGGAGAGGTTTGTCATGGACGCTTACCGCAGGTTCATACAGATGTTCGGCGATGTCGTCATGGGCGCTGAGCATGAGAAATTTGAGCATGCGCTTCATGAGGTAAAAGAAAAGAAGGGAGTCAAACTAGACACTGAACTTGATGCAAAAGATTTAAGAGAGGTCATAAAAAGGTATAAGGCAATCATAAAGAAAGAGACCGGCACTGAATTCCCCGACAACCCGATGAAGCAGCTTCAGATGGCTGTCGATGCGGTTTTTGGCTCATGGAACAACGCAAGAGCCATAAAGTACAGGGAGCTTAACAGCATAAAGGGCCTCAGGGGGACTGCAGTCAATGTCCAGTCAATGGTCTTCGGAAACATGGGCGACACTTCTGGAACCGGCGTGTGCTTTACAAGAGACCCGTCAACAGGCGAGAAGAAGTTCTACGGCGAGTATTTGATGAACGCTCAAGGCGAAGACGTAGTTGCCGGCATAAGGACCCCGAAACACCTGGATGACATGGCCAAAGAGTCGCCGCAGATGTACAAAGAGCTCACAACTATCATGTCCAACATGGAACAGCATTACAAGGACATGCAAGACATGGAGTTCACAATTGAAGAGGGCAAGCTTTATTTACTCCAGACAAGGAACGGCAAGAGGACTGCGGCATCAGCCGTAAGGATAGCTATTGAGATGGAAAAGGAGGGTTTAATAGACAAGGACGCCGCATTATTGCGCGTGGACCCAAACGCCCTAAACCAGCTCCTCCACAAGCAGATAAACACAAAGGCGAAGATGGAGATCATTGCAAAAGGCCTGCCCGCTTCACCCGGCGCAGCTGTCGGGAAAGCAGTGTTCACTGCAGACGATGCCGAGGAATGGGTAGAAGAGAAAGACGAAAAAGTCATTCTTGTCAGAAACGAGACCTCGCCGGAGGACATCCACGGTATGGCAGTTGCCGAAGGGATCCTCACTGCTAAGGGCGGGATGACCTCACACGCTGCAGTTGTTGCAAGGGGCATGGGCAAGTGCTGCGTCGCAGGTGCAGAAGAAATAAGGGTCAGCGCCGAAAAGAAGGAAATGAAGGTCGGTAAGTATGTCATCAGGGAAGGCGACTGGATCTCCTTAAACGGCAGCACAGGCGACATAATACTCGGGCAGGCCCCAGTCATCGACCCCGTTATGAAAGGGGAATTCGGCACGCTTATGAAGTGGGCCGATGAGGCAAGAAAACTTGGAGTCAGGACAAACGCCGAGACGCCGACTGACGCAAAGGTCGCAAGGGAGTTCGGATGCGAGGGAATCGGCCTTGCAAGGACTGAGCACATGTTCTTTGAGGGTGACAGGATAATCCCGATGAGGGAGATGATACTTGCTGAGGACGAGAAGGGCAGGCGAAAGGCACTGGCAAAGCTTCTGCCGCTCCAAAGGGGCGACTTTGAGGACTTGTTCACCATCATGGACGGCCTTGACGTTACGATAAGGCTCCTTGACCCGCCGCTGCACGAGTTCATGCCCACGACAGAGGATGGTGAGAGGGATGTCGCAAAGCAGATGTCTATCTCTGTTGAAGCTGTCAGGGAAAAAGTCAAGAGCCTTCACGAATTAAACCCGATGCTTGGGTTTAGGGGATGCAGGCTTGCGATAGTCTATCCAGAGATAGCTGAGATGCAGACACGCGCCATATATGAGGCTGCGGCGAATGTCCTCAAGAAGGGCGTGAAAGCAAAGCCTGAAGTGATGATACCTGTCGTATGCGCCTGGCAAGAGATGAAGATAATGAGGGAGATAGTAGAGAAAACTGCAAAGGATGTCTTAAAGGAGAAGAAGATTGAAATTCCAATAAAGATCGGGACGATGATAGAGCTTCCGAGGGCTGCTTTGACTGCCGATAAGATAGCCGAATATGCAGAGTTCTTCTCCTTCGGCACAAATGACCTTACACAGACGACCTTTGGATTCTCAAGGGACGACTCCGGCAAGTTCATACCGGTGTACAAGGACAAGGGAATAGTGGAGGTCGACCCATTTGCCGCAGTAGACCAGGATGGTGTCGGCCAGCTGATAGAGATGTCAGTTGAGAAGGGCAGAAAGACCCGGCCGGGCCTTAAGGTGGGAATCTGCGGGGAGCAGGGCGGGGAGCCGACAACAGTCGAGTTTTGCCACAAGGTGGGGCTGAGCTACGTGTCGTGCTCGCCTTATAGAGTCCCGATTGCGCGCCTTGCGGCTGCGCATGCGGCGATAAAGGCAAAGAAGTAAGAGGCCTAGCCTCTTATCTTCTCTTTTGTTTTTTCTCTTTTTATCTTTTTCTAATTTTCCCTATTTCCCTATTTCTCTATTTCTCTATTTGGTTTTTCTCTTTTGTTTGATTAGTTTAACGATAGCAGATGAGAACCAGAAGGACGGCAAACCGGATGATGGGCCTTGCAGTAGCGACCCGAATGCTCATGCCATCCGGCCCCCGAGCGCCATACAGACAAGGCAAGAAAGCGGAAAAGCCCGGCGCGATAAAGTCTGCAGTCAGGTATGCGTTTAGGGGCAATAGGGGTAAGCGGCAGGTTGCTCAGCGCAGTGCAACTTTTACGGGCAG
This sequence comes from uncultured archaeon, assembly GCA_964434205.1. Lineage (GTDB taxonomy): Archaea > Altiarchaeota > Altiarchaeia > JAFGQM01 > JAFGQM01 > JBFYKJ01. The sequence continues at coordinate 3,569 of CAYSUP010000036.1, forward strand.
GGGGCTAGGATATGTAGGAATGCCAGCATATGGCCGCCCGCTTATTGTATTGCCACCGCGCTATGCGCAACCGGGTAGGACCCCTGCACGAGTGAGATTTGGGGGACCAATGCAGCGGCGTATGCAACCAACGCAGCGGCGTATGCAACCAACGCAAAGCACGCGGCCAGTGCAGCGCATGCGAATTTCGCAAGTTAGAACCTTTGGGGCCTTGGAGCGCCCTCCTGAAAGGCCTGCCGGCAATCAAATTCCGCCCGAGGTTGCAGCTGAGCTAAGGCAGCTCAGTTCCGCAGTAAAGACTCAGGGAACCAGATTGAGGTATTACGATGAGATGAATAGAAGGTGGTTTGCGCAGGAGGCTGCCTTGGCCCGCGCACCAGTGAAGAAAAAAAGCGAGCCGGCCGGGAAAAGAGTAATGAAAGCCTTGTTTGGCACGCTTGCAAACGACCAAAACCCGCAGTAGAGGGGTAAAAACTGGTTTTTATAAGAAACGCCCTTAATTAACCAACACCACAGCTAACCAATATCAAAAGGTGAACAAAAATGACTGAAGCATATTGCGTAAAATGCAAGGCAAAGCGCCAGATGAAGGATGAGAAGACTGTTACGATGAAGAACGGGAAGAAGGCCAAGAAAGGCACCTGCCCGAAATGCGGCACAGGAATGTACAGGATAGGTGGCTAAACGCCACCCTTTTTTATTTTTATTTTATTTTCAATTTCAGCCCGTTCGCAACCCATGGTTTTTAACCTTTTACAGCCTATAATACCCAAAGATGGCACCCAAAAGAAGACACTTGACAGTGGACTTAAACCACTCGAGAAGTAAAAGGGCAGGCGCTCCCGATGAATTGCCATTTGGCGCTGAGCACGGCAAAGTCACGCATTCGGTCAGAGTGCCAGGCACGGGGGAATTTGAACACCTGAATGTCTTGACCCGCAAGGACGGCGCAACTATAACTGATGAAAATCTTTCGGGATATCCTGACTCAAGACATGAGCTGTCAGTTGTTGTTAGCGGCAGGCGCTTTAGCAACTGGAGGGGCCCGAATGTCAGATTGGGCAAGCCCGGAAAACTGGGTTTAGGGCTAGTTGAGCGAGTTGACGGCATCTATAGAGTAGGCGCTGACCGTTCCGGACAGCCGGTAGTAAGGCGTGTAAGCCCCAGAATGGTGCAGATGCGTGGAATCAGGCCAGATTATGTAGTGCCACTCGAGGAGACTGCATCACCGCATGTAACAAGGGAGGGAAGGGTCATGTTCTTGGGCAATACTGGTGGCATTGTTCCGCACCTCAGCGGCTTTGACACTAAGAGACAGCCATTAGGTGTGAAAGGAGACTTGAATATAATCCCAAAGGATCCGCAAATGGCAATCCCGGGACTTGAGGCTTATGCTAAACCCCGCAGAATCCAGGGGAGTAGCAGCAGGCTGCCTAATGGCAGGGTTATGAGTAAAGCTGATTTGCCTGCAGGGGAGGAAGGTGAAAGGTTCCGTGCTGAATTCCAAAAGCCACCGAGCGCCTTTAGGTATAGGAAATATAGGGAAGGTGAGTTTGGGCCTCCGCGTGGCGCCGGAAGGGCTGCAAATGCAAAATTGGAGTTTGGTAATCCGATAGACCCGATGAGGCCGGTATTGCCGGGTATGGAAGAGTATGTAAGAGTCGGAAAGCTTGGAAGAAAAAGATCCTCACTCGGCAAAAACAGGCAATAAAAACCTTAGTATTTTATCTTACGAGGAATGGCCAAAACACCTGAAAGGTCAAGAAAAAGCAAACGCAACACCGCCCTTGCGTTAACTCCTAGAGCTTATAGAATCAGGTTAGCCCAAGCAAGAACCAGATTCAATAGAGTGCTTGGGGAAGAAGAAGGGCGGACTGGCGTAAGGGTGCCTGCCAAAGTGAAACAAAAGTGGAGAGTCGGAAGAGATTGGGGGACGTATAGGACCTTATGGCAAAAAGTAAAGGGCGTGCCTGCGCCATTGCCGCTTGCCGGGGATATAATAAAGCTCCAGGACAGAAGATCGGGAAGGCAGACTGAAAAGACGGGATATTTTCACACAGAGAAAAGGGTGATTGACGACATGATGTCGCCAAGAGAGGCCCATGCACTGCCCGTGTTTGATGCAGATGGCCAGCACCTGGCAACTGTGATACACGTGGGGCCGGATGCAACGCAAGCGCAGATGAGAAGGCTTGCGAGGGAACTGATAAGAGACCCGACCGGAAAGAGCGGGCCTAGCTTCTGACTTGATTCTGCAGCTTAATTTTGCTGAACAATCGGGTGGCCGTCAGCCATTACCTGATTTAGGCCACCTTATTCGTGATATCGGCGGAATTTGGAAATCGCCCTGAACTGTTCCGGAGTTTTTGCCACATTGTTATGGCAATATTGATGGTGCCAATAATATTATTGGCTGTGAAAGTTGCCACGCTTATGCTTATAATTAGCTATGAAAGAGGAAAAACTATATTTAAATTCCCCCCTTCGAATATACCGCAAATGGAAGCCAATGAGTTCAAAAAGTTCTCTTTTGTGACTATAGCAATCCCGGGAGCTTGGGGCGCTGTCGCTCTTATAGCGCTGCTGGGGATTGCAGCATTTGCCGGCGCATCCGCCTTCTTCCAGGAAAAACTTGCAGTAAGCCCCATCTTATTCGCAATCGGGTTTGTATTGTGCAGCCTGATATCGGGTTTTTTGCTGACCTTGCTAGTCAAGCAGCTTAAGGCTAAGTGGGCATACCTTGTGGTGCTGATGAACCTTATACTTCTCATCCTGCTTGCAGGACTTTTTATGATGGTCAAAGAGCTGACTTTACTTGACGCAATGGTCCTTTGGACTACCATATCCTATGCGGTATGGCTCGTGACCCTCTCGGGGCTTGCGTCTGTCAGGGTGGGGCCAAAGGCCATACTGCTCTCGTTCATCCAACCGGCTGCACTATGGGCAC
>CAYSUP010000037.1:0-3844 GCA_964434205.1 uncultured archaeon
GCGCCTCGAAGTGCGGGTGGGTCCTTGATAAAGTTGATGTCACTCTTCGCAGGTGAGCAAGGACAGCTATGTAGTTTGTCCTGTCGAGTATCTGTGAGATACCCGCCCTTCCGCCCGGCCAGTTTCCAGTGGCAAGCGAGTACATGACCCTCTTTGTGAAGACTTCTGGCCTGACTGCGCGCCTAAGGTCGATCTTCTTTCGCCTTGCGTAGTTCTTCTCAGTCTGATATTTAATGTCCTTGGTAAGGGCGCTGAAGGCCGTTCGGAACAGTTCCTCCATCATGTCGCCTGCGATCTTGAGCCTCTTGTTCATGTAGTGGTCCTTGTCGTCCACTTCCCGCGTTCCAAGGTCTATCTCGATGGCCCTCTTTGCCATCCTGGCAAGGAAGACTGCCTTTCTCTTCCTCAGGTCGCCGTCGTTCCCGATGTGCGGCAATAAGAATAAGTCGAGCACCTGCTGCGCCCTTGTTTTTTGGATCTCGCGCCTCTGGCCGACTGCGACGCGGGCCCCCATGTACTCAAGGGCCTCATCTTCGTCCTTTACCTTGCAGAGCTCGAGGTTGACCTTCATCTCAGGCTTTTCCTCATCCTCAAAGAGGTCCAGTATCTCCTTGTCCCTTAGGCCAAGCGCGCGAAGCACTACTGAAAGCGGGAGTATCCTCGGGAGGCCGGGGAATGAAACGTATAACGTCTCGCCGGTTCTCATCTCCTTTCGGGTCACCGCAATCCTGCTCCTGAAGCCTTGGCGCGTTGAGAATACCTTTACTGTGATGTTGTCCTTGCCGGCTATTTCGTCAAGCGATGATATGATGGTGTTTGGTGCTAGGTCTTCCAGTATAATAACCACCCTCTCCCTGCCGTTGATGATAAAATACCCGCCAAAATCCATCGGGTCTTCGCCCAATTCTGCAAGCTCCTTCTCGGAAAGGTTGTTTAGCCAGCAGTAGTCGCTCTTGACCATTATCGGGAACTCGCCGACCATCGCGTTTATCGGCGGCCTTTCAACGCCGTCTTGTATTGCGACTATCTCAAGGACCAGCTTTCCGGCATAGGTCATGTTCCTTAATCTTGAGTCGTTGGGGGTTATCCGATGGACTGTTGAGTCCATCTCCTTAGAATCGGGCCTCTTGAGTGATATCTTGCCGAACTTGATTTGCAGGTTGGGGATTCTGGTCTCAAGGACGCCTGCTTCGTCAACGATAGTCTGCATCACATTGTTGATGAAATCGTTATACGAGTTCAGCTGGTGCTTTATGAGGTCATCCTTCTTTATTTGCATTTTCCGATCACTCCACGACAACGCGGTAGTATAATGAAACACCGGCAGTCTTTGATTTCCTTGTTATCTTGATTATGTCTCCGACTTTAACGCCGTCAGGCAGGGCCGGGTCTGTCTTGCTTATCTTTGGCAGTTTTGACCTGTCAACGCCGTATTTCATCAAAACAGCTTGGGCGCTTGATTCGTCCAGTACCTCATGGGCCGGAACAAGAATGTGGGTATTAATCTCAGTTGCCATTTATGACCCTCAGGAGCGCGGAATCTGAGTGCGGGGAAAGACGCATGGATTCAGATAGCCGGAAAACGGCTTAAATTAGAAGTTTGGGAATAAAAACCTTTTCGGTTTTGAGGGCTTTGTGGCATTAAACCCCCATTGGCCGCGCTGGTCGATTTACCCTTACTTCCAGACAAGGAACTCCCTTGTTTCTTCTTTCTTGACAACAGGGTATATTCGCTCGACTAGCTCGCCGGGCTCAAACCAGAGTTTTATCTCACGTTCTGATTCCTTTGGGTTCTCTGAGGCATGGATGGCGTTCTCATATACGCCCGTAGTCGTTATCCTGCCATATTTGCCCCTTATCGTAACCGGGTCAGCCTGTTCGGGGTTTGTGGCGCCTGCAAGTCTCCTGACTTTTTCAATAGCGTTATCGCCGTGATAGACCATTGCCATCACTCTTCGGGTGTGGTACTCGCCCTGTATATACTTCATAAGCTCCTCAAAATAGGGCTCGTTCTTTAGGTGGCGGTAGTGCTCCTCACCAAGCTCCCTTGTCACCTTCATCATCTTCGCGCCGACTATCTTAAGTCCGGTCTCAGATAACTTTGATATTATGTCGCCAGTCAGCGACTTTACAAGTCCGTCGGGCTTTATCAAAACCAATGTCTGTTCTTCTGCCATTTTTTATTAAGGGGGAATATGGACGAGCGGGAAAGAAAAACATTATTTTGTGCTCTCCTTGAGCGATTTCACAAATGAAGCAACATCTTTCCCCTCCGCAATCATTTTCACAAGCGCGCTTCCGACGATTATCCCGTCAGCACCTTGCGCAATCAGATCCCTGGCCTGTTCAGGCTTTGACACCCCAAAACCGACTGCAACCGGCAGGCCAAAAGTCCTCTTGATGTTTTTTATTCTCTTGTTCAAGTCTACTTTCATTGCATCCCGTGCGCCCGTCACCCCAAGGATTGACTGCAGGTAAACAAACCCGCCCGTCTTGCCCGCGCTCTTCTTTATCAGCACAAGCCTCTTGTCCGGGGTGTGGGGCGCTATTATATATATTAAGTCGACACCCTCAGTGTCACAGGCCTTCTTTAGCGGGCCGGCTTCCTCCGGGGGTAAGTCAGGAACAATAAGGCCGGTCACTCCTGAGCTAACGCAGCTTTTTGCAAACCGCACAAGGCCATAACTATATATTAAGTTATAATAGGTCATGCAGACCTTTGGCACGCCGCTGATCTTTGAGCAGGTCTCAAAATACCTGTCAGTGTTCATCCCTGCAGCGATTGCGCGTTGGCTTGCAGCTTGTATCGTCGGCCCGTCGGCAATCGGGTCAGAGAATGGAAGGCCAAGCTCAAGGATGTCGCAGCCGGCAGCGATAATCTCTCTCGCGATTCGCACAGTTTCCTCACTTGATGGGTCGCCGCAGCTAATATATAATATTAAGGCCTTCTCGCCCCTCGCTTCCAATTCCTTGAATTTCTCGGATATTCTCATTTTTCAGATGTTCTCATTTCTCAGATATTCCTGTCTTTTTTGGATATTCTCATCAGTCTCACATATCATTACCTGTCTCACATATCGTCACCAGTCTCACATACCATCATCCCGAGTAAAACCTATTTTTGATTAATGTGAGCAGGACAGCTCCGACAATGAAGATTATCATTGAGTAGGCTATTGCAGGAATAAGGTCTGTATTTTGCAAGAAGTAATACAGCGAAACCGCATAAGCTATCCACACGGGAAGCCCCACTAACGACCAGAAAAGTATGTCAGAGGCGGCTTTTGCGCCCATTGAGCTGCCTATGAAATATATAGAGACTATAGTGATCGACGGAAGCATCATGAGTATTCCTGCAAGCAGGGGATTTTTGAGTTTCTCCGCAGCTAATGAGATTGCGACAACAACACTTCCTGCTACAAAAAACCTCACCAGCAGGCCAAATTCATAATTCATCTTATTCTTGATTATCGTAATTCATCTTAATTCTTGATTATCTTGATTTTCAGATATCTCTCGATTATATTTACTTTCAAATATCTTAATTCTCGATTATCCCGGTTCTCCCTCTTTGATTGCCCTAGGTTCTCTAGATTGCCCTAGGTTCTCTATGATAGTGCCGATGTCCTTGTCGCCTCTTCCAGATAAATTGATTATAATGATATCCCTTTTGCTATATTCACCTGCCACCTTGAGCGCATGCGCGATTGCATGCGCGCTTTCAAGAGCCGGGAGGATGCCCTCTTTCTCGCATAGTATCTTCACTGCGCCCAAGGCTTCCTCGTCAGTCGCATAGGTATACTTAGCCCTTTTTATGTCGCGCAGGAGCGAGTGCTCCGGCCCC
>CAYSUP010000037.1:3854-6482 GCA_964434205.1 uncultured archaeon
GAATAATCAAGTCCAGCCGAAACTGAGTGGGTATTTGCAATCTGGCCATAATCGTCCTGTAGGACGAATGTGTGCGAGCCATGAAGGACCCCTTTGCGGCCGTGCTTTGCATCCGCAAACCTTGCGGCATGCTCGCCGCCTTCAATCCCGCGGCCGCCCGCTTCGACGCCGATAAGCCCGACTTTTTTATCGTCTATGAATTCATTGAAAATGCCAATGGCGTTGCTGCCGCCCCCGACGCACGCGATTATTGCCGTTGGGAGTCTTCTTTCTGCCTTCATTATCTGCTTCTTAGCCTCTTTCCCAATCACCGACTGAAAGTTTCTCACCATCATCGGGTAGGGGTGCGGCCCGAGGGCGGAACCGAGGAGGTAATGCGTAGTCTCAAAACTAGCCGACCAGTCCCGCATTGCTTCGTTGATCGCATCCTTAAGGGTCTTTGAGCCTGACTCGACGGGTATCACACGGGCCCCGAGCAGGCGCATCCTGAAAACATTCAATTCCTGCCTCTTCATGTCAACAGAGCCCATGTATATGTCGGCCCTCAGGCCTAGCTTGGCAGCGGCTGTTGCTGTGGCCACCCCGTGCTGGCCCGCCCCCGTCTCCGCAATCAGCCTAGTCTTTCCCATGTATTTTGCAAGAAGGGCCTGGCCGAGGGCATTGTTTATCTTATGGGCGCCCGTGTGGGCAAGGTCTTCTCTCTTAAGATAGATGCGCGGACCGTATTCTTTAGAGAGGTTCTCGCAGAAGGTTAGTGGCGTCGGCCTTCCGGCGTAGTTGGTAAGCAAGTCATTCAGTTCGGTCTTGAATTTTTTACTTTTACCGAACTTCGCATAAGCCTCAGCTAAATCCGTTACTGCCCCCATCAAAGCCTCAGGCACAAACCTTCCGCCGTATTCTCCGAACTTTCCGTTGTCATCAGGATAGCGCATGGGTTACTTATCAACGGGCAGGATATAAAACTATCTCTTTTTTATTTTTTGTATTGTTAAAGCTCTGCATAGCAACCAAAAATGTCAAAATATATCTCCAGCAGCAAGGGCGACGAAGCTGTGGCAAGGCTTGAACAAGGCAAATCCAGGTCCGGCGGCCATGCAGTGATCGAGACTACTTATGCTGCGCAGCCCGGCACGTTCAAGCGTGAGCACCTGTTAATGATTGCATCACAAGAGCCATTTGAGCAAAGGGAGCATAGGCAGCAAATACGGATGCCCGCCAGTGACGCCAGGCTTCTTGCCAAACCGAAAGGCGGGGCTGATTTATCAAGGGCAGGAAATCCAATTCTTGTTGCACGGCCCGAAGCAATCCCGTCGGGCATTGACATAACATGGCTTAGGGTCAAAAATTTTTTTAAAGAAAAATGCAATGTCCTTCTTAGGCGAAGGGTAGAACGGCAAAGAGCGCGAATCAGAAGGGCTCGTTAACTGGTTTTCCGGGGCCGCTTTATTAGTGCAGGCCCGATGTTTGCCTCGCGGATTAATCTCATCGCTTCGCGCTGATCCTTAGTGGCCGCAAGTATGTCTATGACGGTCGCTTTTTTACTAACTGGCCCTATCTCGGCTAAAACCATCAATATGCCTGACCCGTGCAACCTCTCGGCAGCAGCAAGCTTTTCAAGGAGATTAGGGTTGGCTCTCAATTTACGCGTCAGCCTTTGCCTGATGGCCTCGTTGCTCCCGGGCGTCGCACGCTTTGGCAATTTAGCCATATTTGGTCCAGCCTGATGTTTATGATTGAAGACCGAATGACTTTGCCACTTACTTCTTACTCATATCCTTTGCGACGGTCTCCTGATAGGCCTTCATTATATCCTGCAGGAACTTGTCTTTGTCTGCGCCGAAGTTCTTTGAGACTGACTCGGCGAGCCTTGTCAACTCCATCGGGAAGATAAGCTTGGTTGACTTGCCGTCGGCCACTTTCTTCAGCGCCTCAAGGTACATATATGACAGCGCCGGGTTGTCAAGCTTGCTTGCCGCCCTTGAGATCGCATTGATAAGGGCCTCCCTTGCAAAGGCCTGCTGTTCGACTACCTGCCTCTGGTATTCAGCAGACCTTAGGCTGTGCATGCTCTCCTGTACCTGCTGCGGCAATGTTATCTCCTGTATCTCAACCGATATCAAGTCGACTCCCCACTCCTTTTTCAGGCGGTCCCTCTCGCCCGTGAGAAGCTCGTTGACCTTTGCAATGTTTGATATTACCTCTTCTGCAGTAAGATTGCCCACGGTCTCCCTGGTTATTGACCTGAGGAACGTGAGTATCGCAGTGTTGACATCCTTGACCTCGAGGACTGCCTTATACGGGTCTACAATCTTGGCGTAAACAACTATGTCCAGGTATAACCTGATGTTGTCCTTTGTAATCGCTTCATACCCAAGCAGGTCTATCGTCTTGACCCTGGTATCAACAATGTTATAAGTCTCAATAAAGGGCAATATGACGGTCCATCCCGGCCCGCCGATGCGGGTGAACTTTCCGTATCTTTGGACTACTGCCTTCTCATAGTTCTCAAGGAACACAACTGACGTGAACATTACGATGCCCATTAGGAAAAAGAGGAACGCTATCAGTGCGGAGATATCGGAGCCAAGTTCGTATTGGTACCTGAAGAATACATATAATATCTGTCTC
>CAYSUP010000038.1:0-5472 GCA_964434205.1 uncultured archaeon
AAGAGACAGCTTACAAACCGCAATATCTAAAGTCCGTAAAAAAGACCGTAAAAGAGGTCTTGCAGGCTGTGACTAAAGACTTGTATAAGGCAAATTACAAGACAAACATTCTTGAGCCGCTCGAGCTTGAGCCGCTGCTTGACCATAATGTCGAGGAGCTCTCGGGGGGCGAGCTGCAGCGCATCGCGATAGCAGAGTGCTTATCAAGGGATGCTAACGTCTATTTCTTGGACGAGCCATCAGCGTATCTGGATGTCGAACAGAGGCTTGTCGCCGCCAAGATGATAAGGCGGAAGATGGAAAACGAGAAGAGAAGCGCTATTGTGATAGACCACGACGTCGGCTTTGTGGATTATATCTCGGATAGGATAATGGTCTTCTCCGGGGAGCCAAGTGTGAACGGCCACGGCAGCAGGCCTGAGGATCTGCGGACCGGTATGAACAAGTTCCTTGCCGGGATGGACATGACGTTTAGGAGAGATGAGGAAACAAAGAGGCCGCGCGCAAATAAGCCAGGGTCGCAGAAGGACAAGGAGCAAAGGGCTAAGGGGGAATATTACTATGGCAGTTAAAGTTAATGCGGTGGTTAATGATATTAAATCGGTTGGATTACAGTCAAAACTAAGTCAGTTATTTGTTTAGATGTCACGTGAAAGTTTAGATGTCACGTATTTGTTTAGATGTCACGTGAAAGAAAAAATCTTAAAAAAGAAAGGTTACTTCTTCTCCATGTACCCGCATTTCCCGCACGCTACCCGGTCCTTGTGTTCGGCCAAAAAGATGCCGGGCCCGCACTTTGGGCAGGTCTTGTTCTTGCGCCTGAGAGTGTCGCCGGAAATCTCATATTTTTCCCACTTCTTTTGGGTCTTCTTTTCGCCTTTTTTAGCGCCTTTGCCGCCGCCTTTCGGTGCTGCACCCTTTTGCGGCGCGCCCTTTTGCGGTGCGGCCTTTGGTTTCTCTTTCTCTGCCATCTTGATGTTTGTTAATCTTTTGTTTTGTTAAGCTTCTCTTGTTAAGCGATATTATCTTTATTAGGCGCCATCCATGGACTAAGCTTTCTTCTCAGCCGGTTTTTCAGCTGGCTTTGCTTCGGTTGATGCGGGTGCGGCTTCGCCTTCGGCAGCTTTTTTAACGCCTCTTGTGTTCTTGTGCTCCAGTGAAAGCCTCTTCATCTGCTCTTCACTTGAGTATACTTTAGCAGTGCCAAGTGTGAGCTGTGAACCGGTCCTTTGCTCTATCTTATCGATAACTATTAGGTTCTCGTGTACATTAAGCTTCTTTGCCAGCTCTGTTTTTGTTTCCTTTCGCGAGGGCGTGAGCTTGCCCGGTAGGATGAATTCTAATTCTCGCCTGCTGAGGATTACGTTCTTCTTGTCGCTTGTAATTTCTATTGCCATTTTTATCCTGATTTCTCGTGAAGTTGCATTGATTTTTTTCTCGCGCAATAAGGCCGCTTTGCGGCCCTTATTTCTTGCTCTTTTCAAACTTGGACAATATATCCTCGAATGAAGACTTTATTTTTCGATCGACATCTATTAAAATGGCCCCTTTGTCGGGCGGGTAGCCGTATATGACCTTTGTCCCCGCTTTTGCGTTGATAATCGCGGGGATTGCCAGAAGGTCTTCCTCACCCTCTACAAATACGGAAAACCGCTCTTTTGACAGCCCATTGCTCACTGCGTCCCACGCCTCGCGGGTTATCATGCCCGCGGGGTTTCGCACTTTCTTTATTGGCGCATACTTCCTTAATACGCGAAGTGAAGCCTCGCCTATGGGGCGCCTCCTTGTCCTCCCGTCCCAGATTATGACGTAAGGGAGTAGCCCGGCGCTTATGAGGGATATTGAGACTGAATCGCCAACTGAGATTATCTTGTCTTTGGACTTGACATGTTTTGATATGTCAGAGCATTCGATTAGCTTGTCGAACGGCTTTTTTAGCTCCTCACGCAAGGAGTCTGGCAGAATGAGGTCTTTGTCTATGCTGATCATGTGCGCGATTAGATCTTTAGTGCGTACATTCCCTTTGCCGGGACATCCATCTCCTTTGCCATCTTGCTCTTCTCAGGCTCGATTATGGCCACACGCCCGCTCCAGTCCCTGGTAAGGGCAACGTTGCATGTCGGGCACTTCTGAAGTTCTGCATAAATCTTTCCGCACTTTTGGCAAGCAAGGTCCATTTTTAGTTTTTTGTCGCGTATGTGCTTATTTCTTTTTCTCTTTCTTCTCTGCCTTCTTTTCCTTCTTCTCGCCCTTGGCTTCCTTGGCCTCTTTCTTGCTGCCTTTGGCATCCTGCTCTAGCCACTCAAGGCTTCCAAGACCGGGTTGCCTCATAGTAAGGCCGATCTTCGTGTCAAGAAGCGTGGACTTCTTGCTGATAGTGACGATCCTTGCACGCACCTTGTCGCCCAGTTTCAGCGACCGCTTGCTCTCCTTCCCGTCGAACTTCTGCTCCTTCTCATTGTAGTTGACAAAGTCCTCCATTATCTGGGAGACGTGAACTAGACCGTCGATTGGTCCTATGGAGACAAAAGCGCCGAACTCTGCGATTTCTTTGAACTCGCCCTCGACGATTTCTTGGAGCTTTGGCCTGAATACTAGCATTGAAAAGACGGTGTCATAATATGCACCGCCATCGCCCGGGAGTATGTAGCTGTCGCCTATCTCCTTGACATCTATAGCAGCTACTATTATGCCTATGTCCTGGTCTATCCGGCCAACATATTCCTTGTCTAGTATGGCCTTCATGCTCTTCACCGGGTCTTCACCGAAAAGGTGTGGCGGTACCCTGACCGCATCCCGCAGTTCGATCTTGTAATACATTTTGATTAAGTAGATAGCTTCCTTTAGGTAGAATTAAGCGGTAAATTAGAAAAAAAGCGTATAAAAACACCGCACACTTGCAGTGCGCGAGCTTTTATCGTATTTGCATGGATTATCAAACGATAAAAGGGGGATTAATCTATGCTGACGACGCTGATGTCAAAAACCAGGGTCTTTCCGGCAAGCGGATGGCCACCGCTCTTGCCATATGCCTTCTCCGGTGGTATGGTGACAGTCGTCCTGTCGCCGACGCGCATGCCGACTACGGCTTCGTCAAAACCCTGTATCAGTTGGCCCCCGCCTACTGTGAACCCAAGCGGCTCACGGCCGACTGAGCTGTCAAATACCTGGCCGCTTGGAAAGCGCCCTGTGTAGTTGACCTTTACTTTATCCTCCTTCTTGGCCGCTCGTTTTTCCATTTTAGTTCAGAACCGGAAGTCCTTGAAGTGGTAGGTGTCCTTTATGAGCGATGGTACGAACTGCTTCACGACATCGCGCGTTGTGAGGATGCCCAACACTTCGCCGTTTTCCACTACGGGCAAGCGCCTGAAGCTGTTCTCGCTGAAGAGGGCGCATATCTTATATAAGTCAGTGTCGGGGGATATTGTAGTCACCGGAGACGTCATTATGTCCTTCGCATTGAGCTTTTTGGAATCCTTTCCCTTGGCAACTACCTTGCCGTTGATATCTCGCTCAGTCAATATCCCGAGGCCTTTCTTTGTTTTCACGAGTACCGAACCTATTTTCCGGTCGGTCATAATCGCAGCCACCTTGTCCACGGACATGTCTGCGGGTACAAAGGTGTGTTTGTGCATTATCTCTTTAGCGGTTACCATAGGAATCACCTGTTGCTTATTTTTTATTTTGGAGTTTAAGAAAGAAAAGGAGTCAAAGGATCACTCTTTGCCCTTTTTTGCATCTGGCTTATAAAGCCAGTTCTTAAGTATCACCGGCGTCAGTATTGTGGTCAACAGGCTCATAAGGACGAGTGAAACGTATACGTCTTGGCCGAAGACGCCCTGCGTAAGCCCTATCATCGCCACTATCATGGCCACCTCGCCACGGGGTGACATGCCAAACCCCACTATCAGCGAGTCTTTGTTGGTCATGCCCTGTATCTTGGCTGCAATGCCGCAACCAACTACTTTTGTCGTGATTGCAACGCCAGTCAGCACTGCGAGGAAGAGAATGGCGCTGGTCGTCATGCCCCTCACATCGGCTAGTATTCCCAGTGAAACAAAGAACAACGCTCCGAAGATTATATAAAGATAGTCCGCCCCCTCGCCAAAATGCTTACTGTGCCTGAGTTTGATGCCCTCGAGCGAAACTCCGATAATAAACGCACCTACAATGCCGGAAAGACCCGCCAGTTCTGCAATAGTACTGTAAAGGAAAGCGAACATTATTGCGAAGATGAAGACAAATTCAGGATACCTCTGCGCAATGCCATTGCGGTCTATCTTAAGAATGGCCTTCTTTATCACAAAGGCGCCGATGAGATAACCAAGGACTATAAAGGCTACTGCCTTGGTCGTTATGAAGGCCAGGTTAACTGCTGAGAATGCACCGTGCACCAAATCGCCGGAAATGGACAACGCCAGCAGGCCCAAGACATCGTCTATCACTGCGGCGCCGATGATGGCCTTTGCGGCTTCGGTCTTCAGCTTGCCCATCTCCTTTAAGACGTTAGCGGTTATAGCTATGCTAGTCGCTGTCAATGCCGTTCCTATGAAGACGGAAGTCTGAAAGGGGAAACCAAAAAGATTCCCTAGGAAGTAACCGCTTATCCAGGGTACAACGACTCCCACAAATGCGATAATGCCGTACTTCAGCTTGGCGATATCGCCTATCTTGAATTCCAAACCGACGACAAACAGCAGCACAACTGCACCTATGTGGCCGACCATTGTCACGACGTCCGTGTAAGTGATAAACCCTAAAAGGCTCGGACCGACGGCTATACCGACCAGTATCTCGGCGATAACCGCGGATTGGTTTATCTTAGACGCGATTATATATGCAGCCATTGCTACCAACAATAGCAAGCTCATCTGCATCTCTAAGTCTAATGAGGATATTGTCTCAACTACTACCATTGTAAGAGTGCTGAAAGCTTATTAGACTCCCCAAATGAGTACGGTCACGCCCGCAAAGACTATGGATACCATGCTCATCAGCTTGATGAGTATGTTCAGGCTCGGGCCCGATGTGTCCTTGAACGGGTCGCCGACCGTGTCGCCGACGACCGCCGCTTTATGGCAGTTGCCGCCTTTCCCGCCGTGGTTGCCCTCCTCTATGTGCTTCTTTGCGTTGTCCCACGCGCCGCCGGCATTGGCCATGAAGACCGCTAGGACAAAGCCCGTCACAAGGGAACCTGCAAGGAGGCCCACTACTGCCGAGGGGCCAAGAAAGGCGCCCACAATCAATGGCGAAGCAACGGCCATTGCAGCCGGCATTATCATCTCCTTCTGGGCTGCCTTTGTCACTATCACAACGCACCGCGGGTAGTCGGGTTCAGCGGTTCCCGCAAGCAGGCCCTTTATCTCCTTGAACTGGCGTCGGACTTCCTGCACTATAGTGCCCGCAGCCCTGCCGACTGCCTGCATTGTCATGGAACAGAACAAAAAGGGCAGCATTCCGCCGATGAAAAGC
>CAYSUP010000038.1:5482-6457 GCA_964434205.1 uncultured archaeon
GCCCTATGAGGACTATTGGGTTTGTCAGGCTCAGCGCCTGGCCGTCGAGGACCAGTTTTTTGCCCATCTCGTGGGCGACTATCTTTACCTGCTCTTGATAAGCTGCCAGCAGCGCGAGAGCAGTCAGGGCTGCAGAGCCTATGGCAAACCCTTTGCCGGTGGCGGCCGTGGTGTTGCCCAGCGCGTCTAACGCATCCGTGCGCTTCCTCACATCAGGCTTCTGGTGCGACATCTCGGCTATCCCGCCCGCGTTGTCGGCTATTGGCCCGTATGCATCAGTGGCCAGTGTTATCCCTAGCGTGGCCAACATGCCGACTGCTGAGATGCCCACTCCATATATCCCAATTGCAGGGTTTGCTGCCCCGCCGGCCAGGAAGTATGCAGCTGCGATTGCGGCACAAACAGCCAGCACCGGCACAAATGTGGATTTCATGCCCGTCGCTATGCCCGCTATTATGACCGTGGCGGGCCCGGTCTGGGACTGCCTGGCGATGTACTTGGTCGGGTTGTACTTGTGCGAGGTATAGAACTCGGTAGCAACACCTATTATCAACCCGGAGAGGAGGCCTGCAAGGATCGCGTAATACACGCCGATATATTGCCAACCCAGGGTCCAACCGACGAGGAAATAGGATACGACCCCTATTATTGCAGCTGATGTGAAGATGCCCTTGCGCAGCGCCCAAAGGAGGGTTCCTTGGTTTGCGTCTTCCTTAGCGCGGATGATGAAGGTCCCAATTATTGATGCCAGCACGCCGATGGTGGCCATGACTAGCGGGATAGTAATGCTTTGCGCTCCTAGTGCGCCGGTGCCGAACGCCGCTGTCCCGAGAGCCATTGTGGCTACGATAGAACCTACGTAAGATTCATATAAGTCAGCGCCCATGCCCGCGACATCGCCTACGTTGTCTCCGACGTTGTCTGCTATGACTGCAGGGTTCCTTGGGTCGTCCTCTGGAATGCCTGCTTCTACCT
>CAYSUP010000039.1:0-5692 GCA_964434205.1 uncultured archaeon
ACAAGAAGGGCCTTCTCGAGATTGCACTTATTCTCGATAAAGCTGCAAAAGACGCTGGTATCGACTTCATCGGCGGTTATGGGGCCCTAGTCCAGAAGGGCATGACGAAGAGCGACGAGAGGCTTATCGAGTCCCTGCCCGAGGTGCTTTCTAAGACAGAGCGCCTCTGTTGCTTTGTCAATGTAGCATCCAATGTAGCCGGGATGAACATGGACGCCGTTATTAAGATGGGTGTTGTGATCAAGGAAATCTCAAGCAAAACCAAGAGTGGCATCGGGTGTGCCCGCCTAGTAGTCTTCGCCAACGCCCCCGAAGACAACCCCTTTATGGCAGGCGCCTTCCATGGTGTCGGCGAGCCTGACTTCTCATTAAACATAGGGATCAGCGGGCCAGGCGTTGTGAGATCCGTGGTCGAGAAGAACAAGGACTGCGACTTAACCCAGCTCTCTGAGGTGATAAAGAAGACCACATTCAAAATCACGCGCGCAGGCGAACTCATCGGCCGCGAATTGGCTGCGAACATGTCTGTTCCCTTCGGTATAGTGGATATCTCACTCGCCTCAACATCAACTGTCGGCGACTCAGTCGGCGAAATCCTCGAATGCATGGGCCTTGAGAGGGTGGGCACCCATGGTTCAACCGCTGCAGTCGCCCTTCTCATAGATGCAGTTAAGAAGGGTGGTGCTATGGCTTCGGGCAATGTCGGCGGGTTGTCAGGTACTTTCATCCCCGTCACCGAGGATGGCACCATGGCGCGCGCAGTTAAGGAAGGTGCCCTCTCGCTTGACAAACTGGAGGCCCTGACCGCAGTATGTTCAGTAGGTCTCGATATGTTCCTTGTACCGGGCGACATCCCAGTTGAAACCATTTCGGCGATAATCGCGGACGAGCTTTCCATAGGTGTCGTCAACAACAAGACCACAGCGGTAAGAATAATCCCTGTACCCGGGAAGAAGCCCGGAGATTGGGTGAAGTTCGGCGGGCTTTTGGGAGAAGGCCCGGTGATGGCCTACAACAAATTCTCCTCAAAGGACTTTATCAAGAGGGGCGGCCGCCTGCCGAGTCCCGTAACAAGTATGCGAAACTAAGTGCACTTAAGACAACCTAGGCAACCTAGGTCACGTTAGACTTTAACAGGTCCTTTACATCGTTCTCCCACTGCTTAGGCGAGGAATGGATGACCCTCCCAATGAACGATTGCCTCAATGTCTGCAATGCGGGTATACTCCTCACCGCAAGACGATATTTCTTATACTGAGATTCTTCAAGCTTTTCCTCGTCAAGGTAAATCGGCTCGCGACGGAAGTTGATAGACAACATGCAGCGGTTGATTGTCTTTATCAGAGTGTCCACCTGTTTGTCCAGCTCAGCTTGGTTTTTGAAATTTTTGTATTCGTCCTTACTGGCTATTCTGAAGAAGTACGTGGCCTTCCCGCCTTTGTCTGGAGACTCCTCGGAGTCAGCTGCATCTTGAGTCAACGGCGTCAGGTCCGGGTAATACGAGTCAGGTAATGCAGCCTTTGAAATTGTAGCAGCAGCCAGCTGCTGCATGCCTGCGAGACCTATGCCGGGGCCGCCCGCTTCGGAGGCATTTTTAGCAGTAATGGCAGTACCAGACTCCTTCTTCTCCGGGGGTTTCAAGTTATAAGCCTCCATAGCAATGGCGTTGCCGGGCTTCTTTGGGCCGCCATAAACCGGCGTCAGGAACCAGATGTAGTCGCCGGTCAGGCTGCCCATAAGACCTCTCTTTATCCCTATGCAAACCTTTTCCTGATTTGAGAGAGATTTCAAAAAATCGTATTCGTTCTTCATCCCGGCTTCAGCGAGTTTGTTTTCAAGGTCCTTCCACGCCTTTGCGGAAATCGTCTCTATGTCGCCCTTGCGCGCAGCTTTTCCGTCTCTCATAAGAGCAGCTATCTTCCTCACCACCATCTGGTCTGCGCTCGGCAGCATCTCCCTCAAAAGGTTTTGGGTATTGACGGAGAGCTCGTTGAGTATCTTGGACACCGCCTCTTTCGTCGGGTCGAACTGCCTTCCCATTTTTGAGAAGCGCAGCTTCTCCCCGTCTTCGGTCTGCATCAGAAGCGCGAAGTCGTCCTCGGAGAACTGCGAGATGTCACTGTATGGGAACCTCATCGGAGTGCCGCTCTCAGAGATGACGACCAGTCCCGTTTCAAACAAGGCCAGCCTGCAATCACCCTTAGTTATTATGTCCCCATTGGCAGCAGAGTAGACAAAGAAGGCTTCAACAGGCCCTTTTTTCTCGCTCTCCTTCATGAGCATATCCTTCTGTGCAACATCCGCGCGCAGCTTTGTCAAAACGCGCAGGAAGTCCTCGTACGCATAGCCAAGCTCAGAAAGGATTAGGGTCTCACGAGAAGATAGTGTGAGGTTTATCTTGTAATCAACCCCGGAGATATTGTCTATTTCGTTCACCGGTATGTCCAGTGCATCGCCAGAGGACGGCTTTACCGTAAGCGTCTCTTTCTCAAAGTCGATAAGCGCTTTTGCCTTCCCGCTGCCCGCCTCTTGCCCCCCCGGTGTTTGGAGGAGATAGATTAATTGGCACTCCATTATGATTTTCTAAACTGTCGGATGCTTAAGCAGAGTTACGCTTAATCAGATCTTTGTGCCGCATTCACCACAGAACTTGGTCGCAGCATTGTTGGTGGCTCCGCACTTCGGGCACTTCTTCATGCCGAGTGGAGCGCCACAGCTGTTGCAGAACTTGCCCTCGCCCGAGGGTTTGCCGCATTTCGGGCAGAGCGTCTGCTTGCTCTCTATCTGGCCTGAGAAGACTTTTGTATCTTTAGCCTTGTTCCCAATATCTTCGGCCATCTTCTTGCCGCGGGCAGCGGCAACTTCAACGTTCACACGAGGCGCGTCGTCTACGCACAATCCTTCCTGCTCATTCCAGTCGCTGTCGCATACCCACTGCTTGCACTTGGGGCAGCGATGGAAGTGGCCTTTGGCCTCGTTCTGCGCAGCCTCGAATGCTTTTTCATGCTCCTTGTGCCACTCGGGCGTCTGGCCCTGGAACCTCTCGCTCAATACGTCAGTCCCGCGGTCTACGCCATAGCCTATGTTATAATGTCCGGACAACTGGCCGGCTGCACTCGCGATCCCGCCGATACCGCGAAGCCAGCCTTTCTTCTTGTAGCTGGAAGACTGGATGAACCTGCTCTTGTAGCCCTCTTTGCACAAATCGCAGTAGAAGGTGAACTGGTAGCCAGCATCAGTGCTGTTGTCCTCGTAGTTCCGTGTGAATGATATGAATTCAGCCATTTTGTTTTTGTTTGTTTTATTCGAAATCTATTTCAGCTTCTTTCCGCATTTGATGCAGGTGTCGCCAGTGGGGAACTGTTCGAAACCACACTTCTTATTGGGGCACACAACAGTCAACTTTGCCCCGCAACTGTCACAGAAATTCGCCGGGAACGTTGGCTTACCGCATTTGGGGCAAGTATAGGCCAGAGCGAACCCGCAGTTGCTGCAGACTTTCCATCCTTGCTCTACGGGGCTCCTGCACTTAGGGCAGCGCTGCGGACCAGTCGGGTTTTGCCTTCCGCAGAAGGGGCATACATTGGCATCGGGCGGCACAAGCTCGCCGCACTTCTCGCACGGTTTTTTGTAGGTGGACATTTTGGGTTCTTTTTTCTTATAGCTCCTTGAATAAAAATGCGTCAGGCGTATTTATGCTCAGTGCGATAATCAAAATATTATGGACAGCATGCTCCCGGCAGGCTGGCTGCCAAAGACATGGAAAGAGCTCTCCAGTCAGGGCGATGAAAAGCAGATGTATGTCAAGATCGCCCATATAAGCCCGTGGACAAAAGCGGACAAGAAGCTGACGACGGCAGGGAGTTTGATAGAGAGCCGCGAGAACTATTCGAAGATAGCAAGGGGCGTTCGCAGCACCCCCGGGGTGACTCAAAATAACCTCCCAGGTCTCCTGGACGGGATGCAGTCGATGGCAGCTGCTGGTAATATGCATGGGTTCAGCGAGGCGAAAGTGCTCAAACTGCGGAAGGATATGACCGAAAATCTGATGCCCGAGGATTGCGACTTCAATGCGACGCTGACAATAGCGTTTTGCGGCGATAAGAAAACAGCAATGCTGAATCTGGACAATATGGTCGCAGTTTCCTCGGGGGGTTTTGGCGCGATGCAGATCCCCGGGGTCCCAAGCGGCGGCCTTGCCTCAGTGTTCGATAATCCCATGGTGAGGGCACGGATGACGTCCGAACAGGCGATTCAGATAGAGGAATTTAAAAAGCGGTTGCCCCAAATAGATGCGCAAGTCCGGGCTGCGCAAGCATCATCAGGGATGAGTGTAGTCAAGGGAATACTTCTTGGATATCCCGCAGTCTGTCAGCAATTTAAGGGTAAGAGTTACTATGCTGGCATGGTCGTGGGCAACTGCCTCATAAGCGGTGACTTCCTCCGGTCGATGCAGGCCTTCTCCTCCGGCAGCACTGAGTGCGACTCGCTTACCCAATTCAAATCGGTGATAAAAAGAGAGAAGATCGAGGGGATGACGTACACCACCGAGGAGATGGTGCCCCTCAAGAGCGCACTGGCCAAAGAGGGCTTCCTCAACAGCGACGAGTTTGAGAGCATACTGAATGCAGTGATAAAAACAGTATTGAAAAGCGCTAATTATGTGCCTTAATCCCTTTTATTCCAAAAAACTCAAATTATCTGCCCCAGGTTTTCTTTTACCTAGTTCTAAATAGCCGTGACTTCTCATCCGCTTTTGAAGGGCGATATTAAGCTGCGCGAGTACCAGGAATCTGCAGTAGCCGTCGCCTTAAGCCAGAACACTCTGGTCGTTTTGCCAACAGGCCTTGGCAAGACGATAATCGGCCTTTATGTCGCTGCGCACCGTTTGCACACCAATCCAAAGTCCAAGATATTATTCCTTGCTCCGACTAAGCCGCTTGCTCAGCAGCATGTCGAAAGCTTCAAAAAGCACCTGAACCTGGAGGGCAGCCAGTTTGCCCTCCTTACTGGCGAGGAGCCTGCCAAGAACAGGAAAGAGATCTGGGAATCTGCGCGTGCGATTTTTGCGACGCCGCAGACTATAGAGAACGACCTGATAACAAATCACCTGACTCTTAAAGACGTTTCCCTTGTGGTCTTTGACGAAGCTCATCGCGCGGTTGGCGAATATGCTTATGTATTCATTGCAAAAAAATACGCTGAACAGGGAAAAAATCCGCTATCGCTCGCCCTTACTGCTTCGCCCGGCCACAGCAAGGAGAAGATAGACGAGATAGTCAAAAACCTTGGCATACAGGATGTGGAGATAAAGACCGAGCGCGACCGCGACGTCAAGCCATACGTCGAGAAGATGAATGCTGAATGGGTGAAAGTCGAGCTGCCTGAGACCTTCAAGCGCCTGCGCGAGGTGCTCAAGGGCGTGATGAAGGAATATTTCTCGTTCCTGAAAAAGAATGGCTTTTTCCCCGGAAAGGATTTGTCCGGCCTTGGCAAGAGGGACATACTCGAGCTTCAGGCACAGCTGCGCCAGCAGATGCTTTCGGGCGGGAAAGTCTGGGAAGAGATCTCGGACGTGGCCGCCCTGCTAAAAATACAGCACGGCCTTGAGCTTCTCGAGACGCAAGGGATAGCCCAGCTGGACGAGTACTTCAAGCGCCAGTACGGCCCGGCCGCGGAAGCGTTGAAGCGG
>CAYSUP010000039.1:5702-6355 GCA_964434205.1 uncultured archaeon
GTCAGTCTTGCCCAGATACTACACAGCCAAGGAGTGGACCACCCTAAGCTGGCGAAACTTAAGGAGCTCGTACAAGAGCAGATAGCGAAGAAAAGATACTCCAAGACAATCATCTTCACACAGTATAGGGATAGCGTCGAAAAGATTATCTCAGTCCTGGAGAATGAAAAGAGCATTGCGCCTAAGATGCTCATCGGCCAGGCCGTCAAAGGCAAGCAGAAAGGCATGACGCAAAAGCAGCAGAAGGAGATACTCGGCGAGTTCAACAATAATGCGTTCAATGTCCTTGTCTGCACTTCGGTCGGCGAGGAGGGGCTGGACATATCTGAAGTGGACTTGGTTGTTTTCTATGAGCCAATCCCCAGCGAAATAAGAACGATACAAAGGCGCGGCCGGACTGCTCGCCTTAAGCCTGGCAGGCTTGTGGTTCTCATAACCACCGGCACCCGCGACGAGATATACTTTTGGAGTGCCTTTCACAAGGAGAGGAAGATGAAGGCTGCGATGAAGGAAGTCAAAAGGGAGTTCACTGGTAAGTGGCACCCCGACACGCAAGGTCAGATCAGTCTCAAATCGTTCATCAAAAAAACTGAAGAAAAAATAAAAGAGGAGGAAAAAGTGTACGTATATGTCGACCAGAGGGAAAGGAACTC
>CAYSUP010000040.1:0-6331 GCA_964434205.1 uncultured archaeon
AAGCATACTGGTTTAATCCGGCAATAGCTTGAACTTCGAGGAGTAGGTCTTCAGTATATATTTGCCCTTGGTCTCCTTTATGCCGTGCAAAGGCTCTGTTTCCTTCATAAACTTGATGTAGTCGTTTGAGTCTTTGCCAACAAACTCGATCATCAGGTCCCACTCGCCCATGGTATTATAGACGTTCTTGACGTTCTTGTTCTTGAGGAGCTCTTTTGCTATGGTATCGGCAAGGTAAGCCTCCTTCCCGCGGTCCGTCTTTATGAAATAGAAGGCGCTGAGCTTTTTATTTATCCTCTCCGGGTCGATTGTGGCCTTATACCCGGTGATGACCCCTTCCCGCTCCAGTTTCTTTATGCGGCTATGTACCGTAGTCGAGCTCTTTTTCAGCTTCTTTGCTATGTCCGTGACCTTTGGCGTCAGTGAATATGCCTCCTGAAGCTCCCCTATTATCTGCCCGTCAAGCTCGTCCATGTCAAAAAAGGTTTTTATTCGAAGTGTTGTTTATATTACACAGTTTTTCAATAAATATCCCCCAACCGAAAATGCAGCTCAACGACGTACAAGAACTGATGTCCAAGCTCAAGGCAAACAATGACATGCAGGTAGAGACGACAACTCTGGGCAAATTCTTAAACGGCAATTCTGACAAGGTTGAGATGGCCCTTGGCAAGGAAGTCCTCGGCAGGCCTGTGATTGTAAGCACAAAGCATGATGAGGTCCAGATACTCGACCTTACATCCGGCTTCGTCATAAGCTTTGCAAGCCAGGAAGAGATCGTACCAAAGGTCATAGCGACACTCTCGGGAAAGCCTGTTGAAAAGCCGAAGATCGTGACTTCCTGCGAAAGGACTGAAAAGCTCTATAAGGATGTCTTGACTATCGATGAAGACAACGGCATGACTGTCGGCCGCAAGTTATTCGAGTTTAAGCAGGTCATGTACAAGTCCGGCTCAATCGAGGACAGGATGGCTCTTGTCGAGAAGACGATAAGGGTGCTTGAGACCCATAAAGGGGCGTGTCCAAACGAGACTGATAAGGAAAAGGTCCAGAGAGCACAGGAGAAATTATCAAAGATAATAAACCACGTGAACAACAGGAAGCTTGCGCCCGGCCAGATACCCTCGGTCTATGAGATAGCTATCTGGGAGTGGGTGAACTGAGCGGTTCTTGGCTGTTTTCAGTCTCCAGTCTCCAGCTTGCTGCATAGTTTTAACTTTTTTCTAAGGTCTTGATCCCTGTGCTGAATCCCCGGGCACGGCCTTTTATATCAGGCTGGCCCTCGGCGCGCCAAGCCAATATAATACCTCTGCTGCAAACAAGGAAAGAAGCATCGCAGTCAAACAGGCCACAAAGACGCCGATCATCACCGCAAAGAAGGCCTTTTTCCTGTCAAGCCCTAAAAGCCATGCGATAAGAGTGCCCGTCCATGTCCCGCTGAAAGGGATTGGCAGGGCTAGAAAGATAGTCAGGCCGAAGTACCCGTACCTTTCCACCTGTTTATGGCCCCTGTGCCTCGCGCCCTCAACTACCCTTTTAACACTTTTGAATCTTTCGAGTCGCGAATAAAACCTATTTAGGAATACAAAAACAGGGAAGAAGAGCAGGGTGTTGAAGGTGAATGCCAAAGCAAAGACAGCTATCGGATTTAAGTGAAACACCAGTATGCCGACAGCTATCGCGCCCAGTGCCTCTACAGTCGGGAACATCGCCAGTATTATTACTATCAGGTATTCGATCATTTCAATTTCATTACTATCAAATATTCGATCATTTCAATTTCATTACTATCCGATATTCGATCATTTCAATTTCCCTACTTCGGCTGCCGGGCAGCCGGCCTTCTTTGCAATCCCCATCATAATCTTTTTGTTCTTTGAATCGACAGCCACCAAAAAATTATCCAAGTTGCGGTATTTGTGGATTTTAACGTCAAAAAGCCCGTAAGAGAGGCCGCTCTTATCTGCGATCTCCTTTGCCGTCAATTCAAGGCCGCCTTTGGTCACATCCTTTGCAGCATTGATCTTTGCCCTCTTTATTATTTTGTACCAGCAGCCAAAAAGTCTTTTTGCCTTTTCGAATCTTTCTTCTTGCCCGCCCCACAGGGGATCCCCCAGCAAAATCAGAAAGTCGCCTTTCTTTGCAGTCGAGTCCCTTATCGGCTTTTCCAGCAGGAGTTCGCCCGCAACAAAAATACTCGCAGCGGGTTCGCCCTCAAGGTTTGTGTTCCCCCCGACTATCGGTATTCCCATCTCAAGGCCCTGCTTTCTTAGACTCTCGGCCATCTCGCGCACGTCTTTCTCCGGGCCGCTTAAGGTGTCAAGTGCGAACAGCGGCCGCCCGCCCTTTACGATTACATCTGTTGCCGCATGGATGAGCGCGGATTTCATGACAAGCCTTTTCTTGTAGGGGCCGTCGCAGCTTAAGACCAACCTTTTTTTGCCAACTTCCACGCATGCGGCGTCGTCCCAGTCCCCGATGCCCATGACGGGCTTGGACACCCCGTCAAAGTCGAGGAAAACGTCGCGCAGCCAGCGGACGTCAAAAGCGGTCATGAGTAATTACCGGCATGCGCTATTTATATATTTTTAGATGGGATATACGTGTTGTTTCGGCTGCGGGGTGCCTTGGTTCATATCAGGGATGTGCCCATAAACGCTCGGGTTGGAGGGAAACATTTTTATACTAGTAACTTCTAAATAGATTGTAACTACTGGCTGGTGGTTACAACATGGTGGTAAGGATGAAACACATATATGCACTCGCTGCATTGGTTTTTTTCACTGCTAGTGTCACTTCGGTATACGGCGCAACGCATTCATTTACGATCAATATGGAGGACACCTCCCAGGAAAGCATAACCGGAAACGGCTGGAGGGAGTGTGGTGAGGATTGCGGCTTTGGATGTGCGGGGACGATTTGGCCTTACAATTCCCCCAATTGGGAGGAGCCGGGATATGTCTTTGATTCTGATTATGCAGGTGACGCGACTTGTACACTGACCCTTAAATCCACCGGCTTTAGCACGGCCGGCGAACAGATACACCAGAGCCAGGAGTGGGTAGAGGGCAGGGTCAATGACGTAGTATTCGGAAGGACGCCTGACATTTGCACCGACCAGACCGGATGCGGCTGTAACATCGCTTCAGTTACTACTACAAAGCCGGTTTCTATAAAGAAGACAGGCAATGTAGTCACAGTCAAGCGCGGATGGAACAGCGTTGATATAAAGGGCGGGACCCTAAGATGCACTGTCGAGATAACGTGCGACGAAGGCTACCTTGAAGAGTACCGGTGCCAGGGCTTTAACCTGCAGAGGAAGTACCAAAACAGGGACTGCTCTATTGAATGGAGGCTTATCGAAGCCTGCAGATACGGCTGCGTAAACAATGAGTGCCTGCCAGGCTGCGACCCGGGATACCTGAATGATACTCAATGTAACGGCAATATAGTACAGAGGAAATACAGGAATTATGATTGTTCAACCGAGTGGAGAAACTACGAGACGTGCGCATACGGATGTTCAGACGGGTCATGCAAACCAAACAGGGATCCTTACTGCACTGATTCTGACGGCGGCCAAGTCTGGGCTATACAGGGAAACACCTACGGCATTGACAACAGTTTTTTATCCTTCTCGAAGTTTGACTACTGCACAGGCAATCTGCTGAATGAATATTACTGCAGCGGGAACAACTGGGCAGTCACGCAATACCAGTGTACCGGAAACTGCGCTGACGGGAGATGTGTCCCAAACGGATGCACCGATGAGTGCACCACATACAACCAGCAGGAGTGTTCAGGTTCAACAGGCTATCGCGTGTGCGGCTATTACGACACTGATGTCTGCTTTGATTGGAAATTCACTCCGTGCGACCCGGACGAGACATGCGTGACCGGCGGCTACTGCAGGCCGGACGATGACTGCGACCCAGGATACCAGGATGACTACAGGTGCAACGGCAACTGGAGGCAGAGGCTCTACACCGATGAAGACTGTAATGATGAGTGGAGAAATTACGATTACTGCGAGAACGGCTGCGAAGATGACGAGTGCCAAAACGATGATTGTGACGAGGGGTATAAAAATGAGTACCAGTGCTCCGGAAACTGGAGGCAGCGCTTATTCACAAATGCTGACTGCGACGATGAATGGAGAAATTACGAGTTTTGCTCAAGTGGCTGCTTTAACGGCCAATGTTACATCCAGCCGCCTTGTCCAACTTGTTGTGGTTGCCAGACTTGTCCCTGCCCGCCCCAGGAATACTGTGGAAACGGCAGGTGCACAGCTGGCGAGACCTGTTCTTCATGTCCGCAAGACTGCGGCACATGTAACACATGTGGAAACGGCATATGCAGCTTAGGTGAGACTTGTTCATCTTGCCCGCAGGACTGCGGCCAGTGCGCTTATTGCGGCAACGGTGTCTGCAATCTAGGCGAGAGCTGCTCGACTTGTCCAAATGACTGCGGCACCTGCAATACATGCGGAAATGGTGTTTGTAGCGCAGGCGAGACCTGCTCAACGTGCCCTCAGGATTGCGGCACATGCAACTATTGCGGAAATGGTGTTTGCACTTTAGGCGAGACATGCACCTCATGCCCTCAGGATTGCGGGACTTGTAATACCTGCGGCAACGGGATCTGCGCCGGGGATGAGACTTGCTCTAACTGCCCAAATGACTGCGGCTCTTGCAGCTCATGCGGCGACGGCTCTTGCAACAATGGCGAGACCTGCTCTAACTGCCCAAATGACTGCGGTTCTTGCAGCACATGCGGCGACGGCTCTTGCAGCAATGGCGAGACCTGTTCTTCATGCCAGATAGACTGCGGCATATGCGACCTATGCGGCGACGGCGTTTGTACGGGTGCAGAATCATGCCTGAACTGCCAGTCCGACTGCGGAACGTGCATAACGCCATGCGGGATTGAGATAGGCGAGAATGTCGAAGTCACTGCCGAGGCTTGCATAGAATTCAGGGGTTCAGGATCAGACCAGTTCAACCTGACTTTGTACAACAGGGAGGCTCACAGCGTTGTTTATGAGATAGACCTTTCCGGAGACGCTGCCGGATGGGCGGCCACACAGTCGCCGTCTATAAGGGTCCCTGAATTTGGCACCGGGGTTTTTGTTATAAATGTGGATGTGCCTGCGAACACCCCGCAAGGCCTATACAACCTCAGTGCCAGGGTCAGGAGCGGCGGCGAGGAGATACTTACAAAGCAGCTTTACGTCAGCGTAGCCGAGCCTGTAGAGCCCGGCCAGCAGCCGATTGCAGTCATACGCGAGACGCCGACAGGCGCTCTGATACTGGGCGGCATTGACCTTATCTGGGTGCTTGTAGGGCTTGCAGCCGTAGTTAACCTAGTGCTTCTTGTGGTACTTATCCAAAAAAGACGCGGCTGAGGGGCAAAGCTTTTGCACAGGGCACTTTTCGCAAAGTGGCCTTTTGGCGTTGCATATCGCGCGCCCGTGGTCGACTAATAAGTAGTTGACCACGAACCATTTCTCTTTCGGCACCAATTCCAGCAGGTCTTGCTCTATCTTGTTCGGGTCTGTGTTTTTCGAGAAGCCAAGCCTTTGTGACAAGCGGCCTACGTGAGTGTCAACAGCGATGCCCTCAACCTTTCCAAACGCATTTGAGAGCACTATATTCGCAGTCTTTCTTGCAACCCCCGGGAGCATTATAAGGTCTTCCATCGTGCCAGGCACTCTGCCGCCAAAGCCATCCGCAATCATCTTGGCCGCAGCTATTATGTTCTTTGCCTTGTTCTTGTAAAAGCCGGTGGAGTGGATCTCTTTTTCGAAAGTCCTTAAGTCGGCATTTGCATAATCCCCGGCAGTCTTGTATTTCTTGAAAAGGGCCGGCGTGACCTTGTTGACTTGCGCGTCCGTGCATTGGGCCGAAAGGATAGTTGCTACCAGCAGCTCTAAAGGGTCCTGAAAATCAAGGGCTATGTGCGCGTGAGGATAGGCGTTCTCCAGTATACTTATCACCTTAAGGGCCCTTTTTTTGTTTTTAAGGCCCTTTTGCGTATCTGCCATGTTTTAATTTGTATAATAGTTTATAAAACAATGTCAATAAAACACTTCAGCAATCAGACATCAGAACAGCTGGCCGCGCACCTGAGGGGTTTTTTGGATACGGGGTCGTTCAATCTGGAGATAGACACTTTTGCAGGTGTCGCCAAGGTCACTAGGGCGGGCGGCTCAAAAGGCCCGTCACGAAAGAAAGACCGGTTAAGGAGCGGCCTTTTTGGCATGCAGCCCAAGAAGCGCAAGCTTGCAATGACTGCCAAAAGGCGCGAGAAGCCAAAGCTTAAACACGTTAGG
>CAYSUP010000041.1:0-2364 GCA_964434205.1 uncultured archaeon
CTTGTCAATTTTTTTATGCCTTGTCAATTTTTTGTGCCTAACTTGTCAATTGCACTGGCTTATTTGTATTTGCTGACATCTATCTTGACTTTATCCTTGCCCCTTTTCCTCAGCCACCACAAGAGCAATAAAACCACTATGGCAACAAAGACAAGCATACCCGTCCCGTCACCCCCGTTTCTAACAAGGTCGCTTTCGCTAAAGGTATAGTTGTGAGTGACGGATGTCTCACCACCCTCAGTACCATAATCCTTATAGCTCATCTTTATCACAATGTCCCTGCTCATTGGCATGTCAAAGCGGAAGACCTTGTGCTTATTGGGTTTTATTGTATCCGTAAAACCAGTGCCAAAGACTTTATCCCCCTCGAGCACTTCGATCTTTATGGCATCTGCGTTCTTGTTGCCATAATTGGCGACATCGATCTCTATCTGCCCGTCCGCCTTGTTAGCGCTGACCGTTATTACCTCAAGCTGCACCTTCCCGTTTACTACTATGCCCAAGGTTTTTGTATCGGTTATCTGCATTTTGCCTCCGTTTCTTTGGTATTTCACCGAGAGGGTGCTTGCAATAGGCTTCGCTTCAGAATCTTGGGACACCTCAAAGTTGAACTCCACATACCCGGTCTCACCGACCTTTAACGAGTCCATCAGCTTCTCGTTTGACCCGCTTATGCTAAGCTCTGCGCCGCTCGCTATCGAGAAGTACAGGTTCTGCAGGTCGACACTACCGACATTTTTTATCCCTATCCTTACAGTGCCCGTCTTTCCCGGCTCCAAATCCGATTCAATGCCGTCGATTACGACTTCTGTCCCGGCATCAACGACAGTAACCCCTATTGACTGGGTGTCAGTCTGCGTAGAGCCAGCGGCATCGGTATATGTGACTGCCAGCGTCATCGGCTGTATGCCCTTTGTCGCAACGTCGCTTGCCCGTATCTGGAAACCGACTTCATCGGAAGTCTTTGGTTGCATAACCTCAATGCTGTTCCTGACATTGCCAATCGGGTATAATGATGAGCTAGTCGGCGAAAGCGTGATGACAAGGTTCCTTATCGGGCTTGTGCCTGCGTTATTCAGTGATATCAGCATGTTCCCGGTCGCCCCCGGCGTTATCTGCACATCCGGCGCGAAAATCTCAAGGTTTGACCTGTAAGCAACGGTTACGGGTATGCTTATCCTGAATGTAGACGTGGTTCCGGTGCCGTATTCATAAGTCCCCTTTGCTTCAACAACATAAGCCCCCGGCGATGCCGACTGGATAGCCTTTATAGTAAACGAAGCCGACGATGTAGAGCCTGCCGGGAGGTCTCCCGGATTTGCGTAACCGGACAAGACTGTTATGCCCGAAACGCGGCTTGTCAATTCTATCTTCAAGTCCGTAATATCAGTAGTCAAGTCCGCGTTCGCTATCGTCACTATAACCTGCGCAGTGCCCCCAGCGTTGATGCTACTCGGGCTTACCGAATAGTCAAGACCAAGGGATGGTGCTGCGAGAGCCGTCCCAAGCACTGCAAACAGTGCCAATATCAGATATCCTTTCATTTTGTTTTTTCCTTTGTTTGTTTTTTGTTGTTAATGTGATTTATGTTCTTGTCACCGACATGATCCCCCGCCTCGTTAATATGGCCAATGCCCTTGCCACTGACGTGGTCCTTATAGGTGTTCTCGTCCACAAACCTCCCGTCGACGATGTGCAGCTTTTTCTTGGCGCGGCTTGATAAGTTGGGGTCGTGCGTGATTACTATCAGCGTGATGCCGTTCTTGTTTAGGCCCTCAAGGAGCTCTATGACCTTCTGGCCGCTCTTTGTGTCAAGATTTCCGGTAGGCTCGTCGGCTAAAATGATGTGCGGGTCGTTGATAAGGGCCCTTGCTATTGCCACTCTTTGCCGTTCACCCCCCGATAGTTCTGCTGGCTTATGGTTGACCCTGTGCCCAAGGCCGACCAGCTCTAAAAGGGCGTCGGCCTTTTGGTTGGCGGCACTTCTAGGGAAGCCGTCAAAGCGCATAGGGAGAGCTACGTTTTCCCTTGCGCTGAGGGAATTGATCAAGTTGAAAGTCTGGAACACAAAGCCTATGGTCTTTCTCCTGATCCTGGCCAGCTCATTCTCGCTCAGGTAGTCGATGTCAATCCCCCCCAGCATTATCCTTCCCGCCGTTGGAGTATCAAGGCAGCCTATCAGGTTCAGCAATGTGGATTTCCCGCTGCCGCTCGGCCCGTTTATGGAGATATATTCCCCCTTATCAGCGCAGAAAGTTATCCCCCGTATCGCAGGCACCTCTACTTTCCCCATCGTATAGACCTTCCAGACGTCTTCCAAATCCAATAAGCATTGCCTCACATCCATTGCCTCACACCACTTGC
>CAYSUP010000041.1:2464-6298 GCA_964434205.1 uncultured archaeon
ACGTCTTCCAAATCCAATAAGCATTGCCTCACATCCATTGCCTCACACCACTTGCTTCACATCCATTGCCCCATCCCATAATACTACGAATAACATCATTTCCCCATCGATACAAGTCGCCTCATGCCCATACCTTTTTTAGCTCTTCCTCGGTTTTTGCCAGTATCTCTTTAGACCTCTCAATCTTTTTAGAGTCCTTTTGGTCGCCGGTCTCAAGGGCCTTGCTTGACCCCTCCATGAGCGTCTTTGCTATGGATTCCATCCGCGAGACAAGGGCGTTCATGTCGTTTTCCCCCCAAAACTCCTTGAAGCGTTTTGCAGTCTGCTTCACCAGCTTCTCGTTTCTCTTGAGGTATTCCTCGCCGGATTTGGTTATGGCATAGGTTTTCTTTCCATGGACCTCTTCGATTTTTATGAAACCCTCCTCTTCAAGGCCGCGCAGCTGCGGGTAAAGTGCGCCGGTGCTCGGCTTATAATCCCCATGCGAGTGCTCCCGAAACTGGCACATTATCTGGTAGCCGTGCATGGGCTCTTTTAGCATGCTAAGGACAAGCAGCCTAAGGTCCCCCCGCTCAAGGGATCCCGACCTTTTGAGTCTGAGAAGATTAGCCATCTTTTTCAAGATATATCTAGATATATCTTTTTAAAGTTTCTCTATAAAAACAGCTACCAAAGCGGCATATACGTAAAACCCAGGGTTTTCGGGCTTGCACGCGGCAGAAATAAAATCAGAAATAGAATATCAGCCGAACCCAAACGATTGGCTAAACCTGGTTCTCTATATCCTCATAGCAATCTTCGCAGACAAGGGTGCCGTTGACATTGCGAAGGCTCTCGCTGTAATTGTCGCACTCTTCGCATTCGCCTGACATTCCGACTTCTTCCAGCGGCACGCTTCCTTCGGCCTTGGCTTTATCGTACACAAGGTCGTAGACAGAGGGGGAGATCCTGACTATATCGGTTTGGGTTATTATGCCAACAAGCTTTCCTTCTCTTAAAACCGGCAGGCGCTTGACACCGCTTTTTACCATAAGCTTTGCAGCCTCGCTGATATCAACAAACGGGTCTATGCTGAGGAGCTTTTTGCCCATGACTTCCCCGACTTTGGTCTTTGACGGGTCTATGCCCTTAGCTATCATGCTGATAAGGTCGCCTTGCGTCAGCATGCCGACGACCTTTCCCTTTTCAAAAACCGTAATCCCGCTGAGGTCGTGCTTGGCCATGACCTGGCAAGCCTTTTTTACAGTATCATTCGGATTAGCCGTCACAACACCCCTGGCCATCACATCCTTGACTTTTATTCCCGTTTCCATTCTTTTCTTGTTTTAATTAGCCAGAGGGCTAATAAAAACAGGCGCGTCATCTTTGATGAAGCGGATTTTTTACGACAGTACATCCATTTTATTGTCGTAAAAAAGGATCAAAAATGTATAAGTTAGTTGTTGTCGTCAGAGACGATTTGAAGCTCTCCAAAGGCAAAACCTGTGCTCAGGTAGCCCATGCAGTACTGCAATGCTTTATGCAGCAGGATGATGTCAAGCTGACAAAGGCATGGCTGAAAGAGGGCGGAAAGAAGATCGTGTTGAAAGCCAAGGACAAAGGCGAGATGTTCAGGATCGTCGATGCTGCGAAAAAGAAGGGCCTTATAACCGCCGTAATCGAGGATGCCGGCCACACCGAGGTCGAACCCGGGACCATAACATGCGCCGGTATAGGGCCGGACAAAGAGGATAAGATAGATAAAGTCACATCAAAGCTCCAGCCACTCTAATAAGGTATTAATCGCTATAATACGGTTTCTAGCCGCTCTAATAGGTTCCAATCGCCCAAAACGGTTCTAGCAGCTCTAATACCTTTGATTTCTAGTAATCTGCCTCACGGGCAATCTATTCTTTGCTCTTGTACCACTCGGCAAGGTTGAGGTTGCCGCCCCTGTACAAAAAGCCGACCAGGCCAACTGCGCATAAACCGGCAAAGACAAAAAAGCTCGTAGTAGACGTCACCGGGACCTTGAATGAGAGATTAAGTATGTACACGACCAATGGCGAAGCCAGCCCGAGGCCAAATGACAAAGCAACCCTCTCACTCATGGGCATTGCGCGCCTTTTAGGAAAGACAAGGAGGCTTAGCAAAAATCCGGGTATGATTATCACTATTGACATCACAAGGATAAGCCACGCAATAGCCATGCCATCAAGCGGAACCCACCCGAATTCCTCACCGACCATTTCGGTTATTTTGAGTCTATGGTTTAAAAAACAGCAGCACTAGAACATTATCCCCTTTCCCAGGAATTTTAGCGCCTGCACCATCATGAGGGGGTTTTTCATGACACTTTCCATCAGCGGGCCGACAAGGTCCATATCCCCCTTCTCCTCGATTATCTTCTTTATCTGGGGCTTGTTCAAAAAATCTATCATGTGCCCATATTGCTCATCGCCGAATTTATTGATGACCTTTCTGATGAGCAGGTGGTTTGAGAGCTCCTTGTTTATATCAATGAGAAGCGACTCATAGTTAGTCCCCTCATGTATTGCGCGCGCAAGGGCCTTTGCAGCAAGGCCGCCTATCATGACCCCGCCTCCGGTGCTTGCCTTGACCTGCCCGGCAGCATCCCCGACCAAATATGCGTTGTCGTGCGCGACAGTCAGATTTGGCTCAAAGAGCGGCACAACACCCCCCGACTTATGCACCACTTTGTTATCAGACTTGAACCTGTTTTCTTTTTTAAGGCGCTTAAGGAAGGCCTCCATATAATAATGCGTGCTCTCGGGTGCATCAAGAATGCCAATGCCGACCCTTGCCGTCCCCTCGCAAACCGGTATCACCCATGCAAAAAAGCCCGGGGCAACTGAACCCATATACAACTCTACAAAGTCAGTGTCAACCTTTGTGCCGACAATCTCATACTGGCTTGTCGAGATGAACTTTTCAGGTCCGGAAAGGCAAAAGGCCTTGTGCAGGTTTGTAGCGTAGCCGGTTGCAAGGACGACTTTTTCCGCTTCAATTGTTTTCTTGCCGGTTTTTAATTCATAAGATTTCGCTTTTTTTCGCGCGCCGGTAACCTCTTCACCCAACACCAGTTTCCCTTTGTAGCCGTTTGCCAAAAACCTGTCAAATCCACCGCGGTCGGTAACATAAGCTTTGCTTTCTTTTCCTTTGATCTCAGCGATTGCGCCATTTGCAGAAATGAAGCGTGCGCCCCTGATTTCATTTAAGATGTAGTCACCATTTTCAATTTCCAGGCGCTTGAGACCGTCGATATTAAAGAGTCCGGCGCACTCCACGGGCTCCCCGATTTTTTCATTCTTCTCGATGACTATGGTATCCTCCCCAAGCTTCTCAAGTTCCGTAGCGCAGATAAGGCCCGCGGGCCCAGCGCCTATGACAGCAACATCGTGCATCTTAATCAACTAATCTCCTCGCTCTTCGAAGCTCTTCATATAAAGGGCGTATGTCGTTTATCCGCCGCTCTATCAACGGACGGTAATTCTTTATCATCGGCACACTGTGGCGTTCAAATTCGGCCATAGCACCCTCACTGCTGTGGCCCAATTCAATAAGCGCGAAATAACCCAAGGTAGGTGATCTTTGCATACCCTCTGTGCAGTGCACCAAGACACTTTTGCCTGCTTTCACATCCCTTGCTATCCCTACTGCAGTCTGATGAAGCCTTTCAAGATCCGCTCTGTTTCTTTCCGGAACCCCCAATTCAAATGGCGTATAAGTCCGTTTGCCCCTACTCCATAGCCTCATCACATTCTCTGCCGGATTAAGGGCCACTATTCTCACTACACCTGCCCGGCGTATATTCGGAAGATTCTTGGCTACTGG
>CAYSUP010000042.1:0-6206 GCA_964434205.1 uncultured archaeon
GCTCAGAGTCTCGTCAAAGCCGCCGATTCTTAGGAAAGCATCCTTGCGATAGGCGCAGCAGGGTGTTGCCAGCTGATGAAAGCCTATAGCTGATGTCATCCTGTAAAAGTAGTCGGAATTTACCTTGAACATTATGGTGTCCAGTTTTCGCGGGTCTAGAGGCTTTAGCACCCCGCCCACGCCAAGCAAGTCTGGGTCAATAGCGAAGTTATAGGCTATCTCATTTACCCAATTATTCGGCACTTTGGTGTCTGCATCAGTGAAAGCTACAATGTCACCCTTTGCCTCTTTGGCCGCCCTGTTCCTTGCAGGCCCGGGCCCGCCGGTATTCCCGCAATGGACCGTTCGCCCGTACTTATCGCCGATTTCTACAGTCCCGTCTTTAGACCCGCCGTCTGCAACCAATATCTCGATGTTTTTGTACGTCTGTGCTTTTATCGATGACAAACAAGACTCAATATTCTTTATCTCATTATAAGTCGGGACTATCACGCTGACCTTGATGCCCTTCTCAAAGTGGTCAAGCACCTTTTGATAGACTGTGCCAAGTTTCTTAACGCATGCTTCAATAGAGTACTCCTTTTCAATGAACTTGCGGTTTGCATGCTGCAGTGCGTCCAGGATTTTTTTGTTGCCTGCAAGCGCGTCTATCCTCCTGGCAAGGCCTTCAACATCTTCAAGTTCAAATATATGCTCTGGGCCCACCACTTCGCTGGCCGAACCGACGTCCGTTGACAGCACGGCGCAGCCGGATGCCATCGCTTCGAATAAAACCATGCCCTGGGTCTCTGTTTCGGACGGCAGTACAAAGATATCTGCAGCAGCATAGGCCTGCGGGATCATCTCTTCGGGCAAAAAGCCAGTAAAGATTATCTTCTGGTTTTTCTTGGCAATGCTTTTTAGCTTGCTCATCATGTTCCCCTTACCTGCCACTACAAAGACTGCGTCGGCCTTTGATTCCAGGGCTGCCTTGACAAAAACGTCAGGCATCTTCCTTTTTTCAAGCCGGCCGACGAATAGGACTATAGGCCTTCCGCGCGGGATGCCATATCTCTGCAGGAAGCTTTCCATGCGATTCTTGGGGGTGAACATCACCGTGTCAATGCCGTTTGGGACCACAAAGACATCCCTCTTGATTCCGCGGGCTTTTAGCTCCCTTTTTGTTTTCTGGGAGGGCGCTATCACCGCATCGCAGTTGTTATAGACCTTTATGAGGTAGCGCCACATGATGCTCGAAGCGATCTTCCCAAAAGTCGACCTTTCTGAAAGTATCGATCCGAAGAATGCAGCAGGATCGGTATGGAATGAGCCGATGAAGGGTATCTTTAGCTCTCTTGCCGCCCTCCAGCCGTAGTAAAACATAGGGTAAGGTGTGTGTATGTGGACTATGTCAGATCCCCTGACCTTGCCGGTTAAATTGCCGATTTGCATCGCAAACATATAGTCGGGAGCAAATGGCACCGGGATTCCTGTCTTGGGGGAGAATATCATATCCTCCCATGGCTTTTTCACCTTGCGGGTCTCTTCAAGAGCCCTGACAATGCCGTTATTTTGGCCCCAGGTATCTGTGAAATTGGCTACTTTCATTTTGATCGGCTGTTAACTGCTTTGTTGATTGCTAACAGTTTTGTTGATTGCTAACTGCTTTTGTTGATTGTTAACAGTTTTTGATTAATCGTCAAAGGCCGTTGACTGATTGCCAAAAGCGTATATTCTTACGTCCCCGGCTTTGAAAACCTCTGCAAAGCCCATATCAGCGAATTTTTCAGTGTCAAAGCCGTAATGGACATCCCTTGGGCCGGTTATAACATACCCTATGCCGTTCTTTTCCATAAGTGCAAATGCCTTTTGCTTATCGCTTGTCCTGAGTGCCTCGTCCAAATCTTCCCACCGCTGTTTATTTGGCACGCACTCCAGGAACTGATCAAAACTTGTTGTTATACCGGCTGGCTTGGCAATGGTTCCCGGCTGGCCCGAGAACATGTTTATAGCGCTTGACATCTCCAGGTTGGCTAAGACGCCCCCCTTCCCATTTACTGCCAGCCACTTTGCCGCGGCGACCTCATCGCCGTCCAGCGCCGGCTTTACCGCAAGTATCGACGATACCATCCCGATAACCATGATAGCAACAATTATGACTTTATACTCCCTTCTTAATCTCAGCTCGGCGAGCAAAAAGGGCATGCAAAAGCCGAAAAGGAGTATTTGGTCATAGGGATGAAGCTGGGGGACAAACAGGGAGGCCATAAAGCCTATAGTTGCCAGGCAAAAAGCAGTTCTCCACAGGGTCAAATAATCATCGCTCTTATTGCCCTTTTTGACATATCGCGCGCCAGTTCGGGTAGCGTATAACAGCACAGCGCCTATTGCGACTAAAAATGGCGCTATCACCAAAAGATAAGGGACGCCCGGTTCGTTTATGCTCGAGACCGCCATAGAAGGCTCAAAGCACTGGCCCATCCTGCTAGCGGTTATGACAAGCCAGGGCGAGGAAAGACCGAGACCTACCACGCATGTCATGGTGGTATAGAGCAAAAAGCTCCTGTCCTTGTCCCTTATAAACTTTAATATCGAGAACGCCCCAAGGACGGCCACTATCGTAATCACTATGCCATAATTGAATAGGACGCATATTGCCAGAAGTCCGCCGCTTACAAGATAGTTGCCTTTCAAAAAGAAATAAACGATAAGCGGCAACAAAAGGAGGCCAAACAGGTGCGGGCTGTCATATGACTGCGAAGTGATTATCGGGCTAAAGGCCATGAATGCTGCGCCCCACAGGGCCGATTCTTCACTCCTGAATTTTCTGATTAGGAAAAACACCGGCACTATCAGGAGGGCGCTGACAAAGGGCAGGATGAATTGTATCAGTTCAAATACGGGAATTCCTGATATCATGCTTGTATAGCCGAGCAGTAAATGGTATAACGGCGGATAAAGGTGCGGCCTTCCGCCGGCGACAGGGTCCCATAGAGGCACAAAGCCGGTGTCAGCCACTATCTGCCCTATGCGAGTGTGGTATATAGAGTCATAGTCTACCAAAAAATCGTTTGCCAACGGCGGATAGACCTTTATTATAAATCCTGCCACCAGCAGCAAAACCAGTAGGTATCTAGCCCTCATTCAAGACCTCCTCGTAGACCGCCTTCAGTTTTGCACCTATTTTCTCAATCGCATGTTCCTGCACGGTTTTAAGGCCTTCTTTTACCAGCTTTTTCCTTAGGCGGTCGTCATCCATCAGCATCTGCAGCTTCTCCTTGAAGTCTGCATCGTCCTTTGCGCGCAGGCAGTCTTTCCCGTCATGAGTCCAGTCGCCAAAGACCGGCAGGTCGCGTATCAAGACAGGCCTTTCCATAGCCCATGCCTCAAGTATGACTATGCCCTGCGTCTCAGCAAGTGTCGGGAAAAAGAAGATGTCGCCGCAGCAGTAGGCTGCAAATATATCATCAACATATCCGGGAAAGAGGACGTTTTTTGTCCTATTAGCCATTGCCTCATCAAGCTCTTTGCTCTTGACAAGGGCCCCGCTATAGACCTGGCCGAACCACACAAAGGTGTTTTTAGGGAAAACGCGTGCCGTGTCTATGAACGTCTTAACGCCCTTTCGGATGAAAACGTGCCCGACTGCGAATGGCACTATGCCGTCTAGCTTATACCTCTCCCTGTACTTGTCCCGGAGCTCCTGGCTGAACTTGAACTTGTTCAGATCAACCCCGTTGCTGACGGGCGTTATCGGTTTTGTTATGCCATACCTGGTTTCCAAGAGCTTTTTGACATAAGGCGTAGGGCAGATTATATGGTCTGCTTGCTGATAATAATATTGCAGGTATCTCTTGAAGAGCGGTGCAATCGTGTTACTCAAAGTGAAGCTGTTTCGCGTGTCTTCCTCAAGCGTGTGCGCGTGGAGTATGACTTTTTTGCCCCTGTCCTTTGCCCATTTTGCATAGAACAAGGAGCGCGGCAGTATAGTATTTATGTGGATGACATCATAGTCGCCCCTTGGGTCAGTGGTGTACTCCACCCCAGCTCTCTCAAGGGCCGTCTTTTGCCTTTTCAGAGCTGCACCTATGCCGCTCTTGCTCATGAGCCCTTCGCTCTCAAGATACAGGCATACCTTCATTTTTTCAAATCCCCACTTTTCCTCAAAACCTTTCCGTTGCCGATTTTCAGCCTGATCTTTGACACGGTGGCGTTTAGCTTATTCGGTCTTGCTTTGCCCTTCTCAACGTCAAAATCCCGTATGACCTCCCCATACAAGGTTGCAAGGTTCTTGGCAGTCTTTGCTGCAGACCTGTTCTTCACAAACTCCTTTGAGCTGTTCTTGAGCTTCTTTCTGTTCTTGTAAGCCATCTCCACTTTTTCGCCCAGATCCTTGACGTTGCCCGGCTCGTAGTGGTAGCCGTTTATGCCGGTTTGTATGGTGCTCTTAAGAGCCATGGCGTTCGCGCCGACGGCCGGGGTCCCGCATGAGTTTGCCTCAAGGACTACGAGACCTTCAGTCTCTGCAGTGGAGGGCATTACAAACACATCCAGCAGTGAATAGAACTGGCATAACCTTTCTCTCGGGAAAAAGCCCAAAAACCATACGTTCTTTTTGCCTTTGGCAATCAGCTTGTAGTTCTCGGTCTGCGGCCCTTCGCCTGCTATGAGCACAGTGCCCTTGAACTTGTCTGCATAGGCTATCAGGTCCTCAAGGTGCTTCTCAATCGAGTGCCTGCCCGTGTAGCCGATTATACGGCCGGCAGGGATTTTGTAATCCTTCCTAAACACCTCGCCGTCCGTTTCCTTGAAGAATTCGGTGTCTATACCGTTGGAGAAAAAGACCGCCCTCTTAATGAGCTTTCCCCAGCGCTCCTTGAGCAGCTCGATTATCTCTTCTGAAGGAGAAGTTATAAGCTGGCATCTCTTTATGAGCTCTTTCTCATATTTGTAATACGCTACCTTGAGCGCATCCTGTATTATTGCATTGTCTACAGGCAAGATCTCATACATATACCTGTCAGGCGGGGTGTGGTAGGTAAGGACACAGGGTATCTTCTGCTTTCTTGCAACCGCAAGGCCGAGGTCAGCCATTGTTGCTATTCCGTTGAGATGGACTATGTCAAGGTCTTTCTCTATCCGCTTGAACGAGGGTATGCCGATATTGTAGCCCTTGTAGAATACAAACGGGAACGACGGCAGCGGCACTTCACCCTTCTTTGGTGTATAATTCTCATCCTCAGGGTAATACACAAAGACCTCATGGCCCAATTTCTCGAGTTCCTTTTTCCACTGGATGAGCGTGAATGTGACCCCGTTTATCTGCGGAAGATATGTGTCCGTGAATATGCCTATTTTCATTTTATCAGGCTATTTTAAGTAAGATGTATAAAAGAGTCCAGAAAAGCGTGTTCTGAATGACGACCAAATGGATTTTCCTTACAACCCTCCTTTCTTCCATCGGCCCGAGCCTTAAGATGAGAAGCTTTGCAAAGTCGAGTTTACCGGACTTCGGTACTTCGAGTTTGCCGCCCTTATTCAAGGCATACGGCTTTTCCTTCTTTTGGCTTATGTCCTTGCGGTTAGTCTTTAGCTTAAGGATAATGTCATAGACATGCGGTGCAAAGAGGCCTGCCGCGATATACCACCTATCGATGAAGAGTATCATGCAGCCCATGAATGAGCCCACAAGGAGAGTACCGCTGTCCCCGGGAAAGACCCTGGCAGGATGCTTATTGAAATAAAGGAGGCCGAGCTGCGCGCCAAGCATGATAAGGCACAATGCCACTAATGTGCTTGTGTATATCCCGGAAAACGAGGCCATGACCGCGAGGCCGGCCAGCACAATAGCCGACGAGCCGACTTCCCACCCATTAAGGCCAGCAAAGGTGTTTGACAGCGAAGCTGCAAGTATCACCAGAAGGCCGCCGCCCATCGCATACCAGTAAATCAGGCAAGAGCAGATGCCGGTTACTGACGGGAGCAGAAGGAAAGTGAAAGGAAGCGTCAGCAAAAAGGATATTATCGCCCTGTTTGCCAAATACTTGGACCAGCCAGTCTCCCTCTTAAAGAGCCTGAATCCATCGTCAAAAAAACCTATTGCGGCAAAGCAGGTTATCGTGAACAAAAAGACATACGCTATGGGGTTTATGAGCTCAAGCTGCACAAGCAGGAGGACTATTATCCATATGCCGGGCAAGAGCAGCATCCCGCCGCCCTCGGTTATC
>CAYSUP010000043.1:0-6199 GCA_964434205.1 uncultured archaeon
TACGACTGCGACGCTGAGAAGCTCGAAATAGACATGGACGAAGGTGCAATAAGATACAACGTATTCACCGACGACATAGTCGATGAGGACTTGTTAGACGCTGAAACAGACGGCGACTTGATAGCGCAGTCATACCTCGGCAAGATAATCCTCGGCCAGCACGAGTACTACGTTGAGGACCTTGACGACAACAGCCTGACCATAGTATGCGGCGGCAAGGGCACAGTAACAACCTCAGCCCCGATGGAGTACATTCCACCGGCAGTAGGTAGTGCATGCGACGCTGCAGACAGCGGCCAGAAGTACTCAATAAAGCTGGTAGGTGCGCAGACGATCGAAGAGAAGGGCGTAGTTGATGTGACACTCGAAGTCACTAAGCCAGATGGGACCACCGAGCAGGTGACCTCCGGTATCTCCGGAACACCAGTCGTTGGCGACATAAAGGTGAAGTTGCAGAGAGGAACAGCAGCATCAAACGTCATAACAGGCGAGCAGTCCTTCTCAGCTGAAGTGCTTGTTTGGTATGTACCGTCCGAGTACACCTTCAACATTGCAAGTGGAAGCTACGACGGCACGTATGACGAAGCGGGTGTTGACACCACAGACATGGACGATGTCCGCGCTGAGTGGCTGATGACATTCAACGGCAATGATGTCCTGAACACAGTACATCAGACAGCGTACCTGGAGGACAATGAATTGCTCTACGGCAACATGTCGAATGAGTGGCTCAAATTGCCAGTGGATGAAAACAACCACTACAACGATTGCTACGAGGATGCAGTCGAAACAGAAGGTGTAGCCCTCAGGTTTATACAGTTCAACCTGCTGGCTACCGATGACACCTTGCAGGAAGGCGAGCTCATAAACCTGCCGTTCAACGACGGCAAGTACTTGCTGAGCGAACTGAAGTTCGGCTACAAGGGCTTGTACGACGATGAATGGCGCGACTGGAGCATGCAGGAGAAGACCAAGATCGGTGTTGAAGTAAGCGACATTGAAAGCTGGAACAACACTTCCGGCGGGACTGGAGAGATGCTAGAGTTCCTGTCAAAGGTAACTCTTACCTACACTGACAGGTACAACACCAAGATCGAAGCCAGGGTAGACGAAGGTCCGTTTGCAGCCAATGACATAGTGCTCTACGGTGATGACTTGATCAAAATAAAGAAGATCAGGCAGGTTACATCCGGCTCCGAAGCCGCATTTAACGTCACCTACCAGCTCTATGACAAGGGCGAGTGGAAGAGCGATCCGGGTTACTGGAAACAGATAAGCAATGCTTGGACATACCCAATAAGACTGGACTCGCAGATATACGACACTATGATTGTGCCTGACAGATACCTGGCAACGGAGAGTGTCCCATTCGGCCACGGCAAGTGGTTCATCGACACAGCTGACACCGACATAAACACCGACGCGCAGCTCTACATGGACATGAACAACAACATAAACTCCACCGGCGGTGGGGGCAAGTTGGACATGGTCAGTGGCATAGCGACAGATTTGCAGACGGAGTTAGGGAGCACGGTTGTCATTAACGGAGCGCCAGACTGGATAAGAATATCTGGTGCGACAGACAGCGGCGCTGAGCCCGGGGATGAAATAACCATCACCGTGAACAACGGCGACACTTTAGTCAAACCTGCCGGCAACAGCTCATCCAGCACCGGTGCCAATGTGAACTTGTCTTGTGCCGACTACGGCGCTTCTGCGTGCAAGAAGATATTGTACGGACAGAACGACGGGACTATGATATCCAAAGGCGGTTCAATTGTCCAGGTAACTGGCGACACGGATGCAACCGAGCCGGGTCTTGACGAAGACGACTTCGCATCTGTAAAGGACGTTATCTCAAAGGTGTCCGTTACAGTACCAGAAAACGAACTCAGGCCGACAGTATTCTTCGGAATGGAGAGCTCACAGAACAAGTCCTCCATAACGATAACTGAGGCCAACAAGGGCGCTATAGTCAACATCGGAGGCATTGATGTGACAGTCGAAGAGTTCGGAGTGTCAGTCACCGGAGGCGGAGTAGTAGTAGGCGGAACACCAATGACCGTGTCATGCAACGCACAAACCGTTACATGCCCGGAAGTTTCTGTTTCGACGAAAGCTCCCGCATCGATCGGCTACAAGCTGGTCATCCTTGACAGCGAAGGACCGTCCAAGGCGAATCTCGTCTTGATCGGTGGTCCAGCAGTCAACTCAATGACCGAAGGGCTAGTAACCGTTGACGACTTGTGCCCAAGTGAGGCAACCATAAAGCAGGCAACAGCAAACAAGCTCGTTGTTGCCGGTTGTGAGGCTGCCGACACTGCATCAGCCGCCGACGCATTAGTAGCCTGGCTAAAGGCCAACGTCTAAGCCAATAAGCCCCCAATGGGGGCATTTTTTATTTTTAAGAGACCGGGCCTCGTTTGGGGCCCGAGTCCTTTACTTTTTCTAAGCATCAAACACCCTAAAACCCTTTTTTAAACTCTTCTTCTAATATCACCTCCTGTTAACCAGTTTTGACAATGGCCACGAAAGCGAAAAAGAAGACTTTGGACTCAAAAGACAAGACACAAGACCCAAGACAGAAGACCTCTAGGACGGGCCTGCCCGCCGGCTGGGAAGTCAGCGAAGAGAAGGTCAAGGAAAAAAAGCCAAAGGATGAGTCAACGATAAGCAATGCATGGCTTTGGGGCATATTCCTGCTTGTTTTCATAGGCTTTGTGGCAGCAGCTTTTCTTGGAAGGGCCCCGCCGGCAAAGATGCAGACTACCATAGTCTATGGCATAAACATATCAGCGCCCTCAGAACCGATATCAGCCTTAAAGAGCCTTGCCGACCTGCATATAGAAGGCAAGAGCCTTGACCAGACAGAGGAGGCGACAAACGCACTCCTTGAGATAGGGACTGTGATAGGCACATCCAACGTCCAGACCAGGGGCGGCGAATACTCTCTTGCGGTCGGCGCAACAGACAGGACGGGCATATTCATAAACAGCAAGAGCGCCACGATAGAGGGAAAAAACAAGAACGAGTTTTGGACGGCTGTTTGGACTTTCACATCGCTAATCTCCAACACGCCGATAGACTCGGAAGTCCCGTTTTATGACGTGCAAAACCTTTTAAATGGCAGAAAAGACGTCTCTCTTGTCGTAGACCTGGATAATGCCTGCCCGTCCTATGCAAAGGTGATAAGCTCGGCAAGCGACATAATGCAGGCTTTAGGTTTCCGGCAGGCCACCCAGAAGTATACCATACGGCAATATAATGAGAGCGGCGATTCCTGCGGCCTGCAGTTTGAGCTTACGGGCGACAATAGCACTAATTCCACGTCCGTGGGGCCCGCGGACTGCCCCGTCGGCGATGAAGACTCTTTCGTAGTGATACTAAGGAGCTCTGACGCGAATCGCATAATCGTTACGCAAAACGGGCTTGTTTTCCTTTATACCGACTGCAATGCGATGTACCAGAACTCCGTGATTGCAAGAGACCTTCTGGCGCCAGACGTCCTTACCGGCACCCGCAATTTCCAGATGCCGACTGTCATCTAAATGGAAGGCAGCCTAGTTGACCGGAAAATCGTAGATGCAATGCGCAAAGATAAGTTGCCGTATATCTCTTTTGGTGAATACTGGCGAAGGAAGTACGGCTATAAAGTCTTTAAGATACCATTGAATGCCCAGTTCACCTGCCCAAATTGGGACGGGAGGATAAGCGATGAGGGCTGCATCTTTTGCCCCTCGTTTGCCCGCCAGTTCACATATGAGAGCTTCCGCGACGTCATGGACATGGAAGTTAAGGAGCAGGTCAAGCACCAGGTCAAGCACTATAAGCAGATGGGCGCGGGCGACAAGGCTTTAGTCTATATAGCGTTCGGGACAAACACCTATAAGCCGATAAAAGAGCTAAAGAAACTTTTTGATGCATGCCTTGCGCACAAGGACGTCATTGGCCTCTCGATC
This sequence comes from uncultured archaeon, assembly GCA_964434205.1. Taxonomy (GTDB): domain Archaea; phylum Altiarchaeota; class Altiarchaeia; order JAFGQM01; family JAFGQM01; genus JBFYKJ01. Next base: position 3,960 of record CAYSUP010000043.1, read on the forward strand.
GGCACCCGGCCCGATTGCCTGCCCGATGAGGTCTTTGACCTTCTTGGGAGCTATGTCAAGAAAGGAAAGCAGATATGGCTAGAGATTGGCACGCAGACGGTGCATTACCACACTCTTGAGCGGATACAGCGAAGGCACGGGTTTGCCGAGAGCATAAGGGTCGTGCAGGAGGCCCACAAGAGGGGAATACCCGTCATATTCTTTATAATCCAGGGTCTCCCGTATGAGACGCCCTCAGAGACTATCGAGACTGCGCGCATAATATCAGCACTCGGTGTTGATGCGGTGAAACTATACCCGCTTGTCGTGATGAAAGACACCCTTCTTGCAAAGCAGTTCAAGGAAGGGGAATACCGGCCGCTCGGGATGGACGAATATGTGGCGCTCACTGCGGATTTTTTGGAATACCTAAGCCCCTATGTCCTTGTGCAGAGGCTTTCAAAGGACTGCGGCCTTGAGAGCAAGCTTGCGCCCGACTGGAACACTTACAGGCTTGTCATAGGGCCGAGGGTTGAAAAGGAGTTAAAGGCCCGCGGGGCAAAGCAGGGGGACAAGCTTAGACTCACCTTAGAGGCCAGCGAATTAGTCCCGCTCAAGGACGCAGAGACAAAGATAATGCGCAGGAAGAAAGAGGAAGAGAAGAAGCGCGTTAAGCTGTAATGCAGTCTGGACTAGGCCTCTAATATATTTTTAAAGATTTCAATGTTCCGGAAATTCCTTCAGATCCATAGAAATTCCTTCAAATTCTAAGAAATTCCTTCAAACCCCTAGAAATTCCTTCAAATCCTAAGAAATTCCTTCAACTTCTAAGAAATTAATCCTTGTCAGTGCTCTGCAGGAACAGCAAATCCTCAGTCTTGATGACGCCGCCCTTCCTAAGCTCTGCCAGAAGGTCGACCTCTTTCTCATCCTGCTTCCTTTTCAGGCTCTCGGCCTCTACCTTTTTCTCCCTTGCCCTGGCGATCCCAAGCTTGTCTTCCTCAGCGCGCAGCTCGTTGAGCACTTCTACGAATTTAGCATGAGCATCATCTACGGTCTTTTTGATCTCTAAGAACTCCTCTTCGACCTTTTTTGCCTTCTCGCGCTTTGCATCGACCTTCTTGTATATCTCATGCATCTCTGCATGGGCTTTTTCACCCTCCTCTGAGTCCTTCAAAAGCTTGCCGTGGTGGGAGTCAGCGGTGTTTCGCACCTTCTTTAATTCCCTCTCCGCCTGTATTATCTCTTTCTCAGCCGGCCGCGCAGCCTCATAACCCTTGACTTCAGCCTCAAGCTCCTCAAGGCGCCTGACTGCAACCCTCTCCTTGTCTTTTGAGAGCGGCGTTGTCTGCATCTTCCAGTTGAGCTTGTCATATTCTTCCTTCAGTTTCTCATAATCGCGCCTTGAGACGCTGCTGCCGCCCTGCTTCTTAAGCTCAGTCAAGCGCTTGTTTAGTTCGGCTATCTTGGAGTTGGCTTCGTCTCTCCTCTTCTTGTTCTCCGAGACATTCTTGTTTGCCTCGTCGCGGACTTCCTTGTGCTTCTTTGCCTCCTTTAAGAGCTTGTCTATCTCGCCGTAAAAGCCCATGATGCTGTCCCTCTTGGACCTGAGCTTGGCGTTGAGCGCATCCCGCTCTTCTTTCAGGATTTTGACCTTTCCGCGGAGCTCCTCCAGCTTCTCGCTTGTGACGCTCTTTTTGCCTTTCGGCGCCTTTTCGCCCCTTGCTTCCTTAGGCGAAGCAGATGCACGGTCCTTCGGACCTTCATGATTAACGGGCCCGCTTGCGCGAACCTCTTCTTTTTCCTCAGAAGTCATTCCCGTAGGTTAGAAATACAAGGTATAAGAACATATCTCAATCGTTTTATTTTTATATAAGTAAGGGGGCCTTTTTATTGTTTTTTCTCGACTATGACTGCAGTCCCGTATGCCACAAACTCAATCACGTCGTTCTTGAATGTGAACCCGGTCAAATTGACGCCCGCAAGGCCGTTTGCACCCATCCCCTTGGCAGCGTCTATCATCTTATCAACGCTCGCCCTCCTGGCCGCCATAGCCAGGTTCTGCAGCTCGGGCACATTCCCGCCCTTAAAGCTCCTCAAAAAGGCGACAAAGTTAGAGCTTGCGCCGCGGGACTTAACCTCGCTGCCCCATGCGACGCCCAAGGTGGCTTTTAATAGATAGCCCGCAGGAACATCGGTAGTGCACCGTAAAAAATCGTTTCCCTTAACCATGTTAGTATTTATTTTATGGCGCTCTAAAT
>CAYSUP010000044.1:0-6159 GCA_964434205.1 uncultured archaeon
GTATGGGATGTCGGTAATGGAAAGGTTGCATATGTCGGCATATACTCAAACTCCAGCTGGAGCGACTTTTATCTGAAACCATCATTCCCCATATTCTGGAACAACCTCATACAATGGCTCAACATGGATGAGTCCAGTAGAAGCATATTGAATTTCAGGACAGGGGACGAGATGCCTTCGCCGCCGGGTGATGAGATCAAGGTCACAAAGCCGTCTGGCGAAGTAGTGTCAGGGGCCGGGGTGATATTAGATGAGGACGGGTTTTACAAGGTAGAGGGCGGCCAACGGGCGTCGGCCAGCCTTTTGGATGAAGAAGAGTCGGATATATCCTATGTAATACCTGCTGAATCTGCAAAATTCGAGGGCGGGTATACGGCTATAAATGTCAAAGAGGACGTTACAAACGAGTTGTTTTGGGTGCTTGCCGTATTTGCCCTCGCATTGATAGCTATCGAGTGGTTTTATTATAAGGGGAGGGGCTCGCTATGACGCAACTGTCGCTTCTTGGGATAAGCTTTGGGGAACCGCTGTTCATAATGTTTGCCGCGCCCGTTATAGTCGCTTTCATATTCCTGAACAAAAATGTCATTAAAGACCGCAAAAAGGCCGCGCTTGTGGCCGTGCGCTCGCTTGTTATCATCATCCTGTTTTTTACGCTTGCATCGCCCTATGCGACAAAAGAGGAAGAGGTGGTGCAGGATACTACGTCTATATTGGCGATAGAAGACCAGACAGACAGCATGTCCATGTGTGAATCCTCGCTCGCGGCAGACGTTGTCAACCGATTAAGGGATAGGATGGCAGACACCTCGCGCATTGAGCTACTCAATATGAGCAGTGCAAATAAGACTGCAATTGGCGACACGTTGTACCAGGGGATACTCGGGTCCTCAATGAAGAACAATGTCATAATACTGGCAAGCGATGGACAAAACAATTATGGCGCAGACCCCTTGGACGTTGCCTCTTTTGCAGCCGGGGCAAACACAAGGATATTCTCAATCTTGCCAAAGGTCTTCGGAAATGAGGCGTATGTTTTGGGCATCACCGGGGCTGAAAAGACGCCAGTCAATTCAAAGTACACCGGGACTGTGGTGATAGGTATCTTAGACCCGCAAGCCAGCTACAGCTTGCGGGTCATGATCGATGGGGTGCCCGCCCTTGATACTCCCGTTGTACAGACACTTCCAAAAAAGGAGTTCTCATTCGAAAGAGTCTTTAACACTAAGGGGCCCCACAACATCACTGCGCAGATTGTGCCTGAATCGGATACCTTCAGCCAGAACAACGTATTCAACAAAGTAGTGAACGTCATCGAAAGGCCCAAAGTGCTGCTGGTCACAAGTGGCAATTACTCGCCCTTAAGGCAGGTTATTGAAGAGATCTATGATGTAGACGTTGTAAGCACTTTGCCGGGCAATATAGATTATTATAGCACCATAGTCCTTGATGACCGGCCGTCCAATGCAATAAACACAGACGAGATTCGAAAATTCCTAAACGACGGAGGCGGTCTTTTGGTAGTTGGCGGGAACAGCTCTTACGGCGAGGGCGGGTATTATGACAGCCAGTTTGAAGGGCTTTTACCGGTGAAATCCAAGGAAGCTCCAAAAAAGAAAGGGGATAAAATAAACGTCCTCATACTGATTGACATATCGGGATCTACCGGCAGCCTGATGGGCGGGGATACAAAAATCGACATAGAGAAGGCAATAGCCGTTAAGATGGTAAGGGGCCTGAGCAAATATGCGGAGATTGGGGTTGCCGCTTTCAATGCAGATTCCTTCCTTATCCAGCCGATAAGAAAGATGACTGACACCGCCGCCCTTGAGGATAAGATTTCGCGCCTGGAATTCGGCGGGGGGACTTATGTCGTTACCGGCCTTAGGAGGGCCGAGGATATGCTTTCGTCTGTCAGCGGATCCAAGTATGTGATTCTCATATCGGATGGTGTGACAAATTACCCTGTCCAGGCTTTTGAAAAGGGTGCTGCCCTTGCGTCTAAGGGGATTATTATAGATACGATAGGGGTTGGCTTTGACACTGATGAGTCGTTTATGAAAGGCCTCGCGTCGCGCGGCAGGGGGATATATTTCGCGCCGAGTGAGACTGAAAGGGTCAGCATAGTCATAGGCAACCCGGATGAGACGGAAACGGGTGAGGGGGGTTTTTCGATGGTAGTTACTGACGCCCATCATTTTATAACGGAAGGCCTTGGCATAAGCAATGTCTCAATAAAGAACTTCAATGAGGTCACTGAAAAGTCCAGCGCCCAGGTTTTGGCCGCAACATCGGGGGGAAAGCCCCTGCTGACTGTGTGGAGGTTTGGCCTCGGAAGAGTGGCTGCACTGACCACAGATGATGGGATTGAATGGGCAAACCGCCTTTATACCGAAGGCAATTCCAAATTGATATCATCAACTGTTAACTGGGCAATCGGCGACCCGGAAAAGAAAAACGACCTGCGGATAGACTGCCTGGACACCCATTTGGGGGAAGATGCAGCAATCGTGGTTGTTTCAAAGAAAGAATACCCGAAAGTGAGTGTAGGCAGCGAGGAAGTCAAGCTGACAAGGATGGATGACACTAATTATTATTTCACGTATTATCCGGAATCTTCCGGCTTTGTGTCTGTGAGTTCGCCCGGCTACTCGTGCGCGATGGCTGTCAACTACGCTGAGGAGTATGGAAGCCTCGGCGTAAACGGCGACTTACTGGCTGCCATGGCAAATGTGACCGGCGGCAGAGTGTACCTCTCAGACGATATGCAGTCGCTTGTGGACGCAGTCTCGGAGTATACTGTTTCGGAATCGACAGGTGTTTCCGTCAAAAAGATAAACATGCAAGCATGGTTCACGCTAGCTGCATTGATTGTGTTCTTCATAGACATCACAATAAGGCGCATAAAAGAGATTCGCCAAAGCAAGCACGGGAAGTGAGAACTAATTCCGGCAAACGTCATTTAAGTCTGGTTTTTCGCTAAATAGGATATGTCACTTCTTCTGAAAAACTGCAGGTATGTGGTTACCCAGGATGTCAAAAGGCGGGTGCTTGAGGGCTTTGATATTTTTATAGAAGACAACAAAGTCTCAAAGATAGACAAAAACCTGAATAGGAAAAACCTGAATGGCAAAAACCTGAACGCGAGCGAGACGTTGGACTGTTCAAACTCATTAGTCATGCCGGGTCTCATCAACACCCACACCCACGTTTCCATGACAAAACTGAGAGGGATCGCCGATGACGTAGCCCTTGATGATTTTTTGAAAAAGACATATGCAATAGACTCAAAGCTTACTGAGAAGGATGTCTATGAGGGCGCCTTGCTTGGCTGCCTTGAGTCCGTAAAATTCGGCACTACGTGCTTTAACGACTTGTATTATTTTGAGGATGAGATCGCAAAGGCCGCGGTGGAAGTGGGGCTTCGCGCAAATCTGGCATGGGCAACCCTCGACATAGAGATGACGACCCAGAGGGGCGACCCAGTTGAGAACTGTGAGGCATTTGTCAAAAGGTGGAAAGGCAAAAACCAGTTAGTCATTCCTGAAGTCGGCTTGCAGGGGGTATATGTCGCAAGCGATGATACTTATACTCGCGCAAAAGAGATCACTGAAAAGCATAATGTCAATGCCCACACGCACCTTTCTGAGACACGAAAGGAGGTATATGACTGCGAAAAGAACTACAAAAGAAGGCCTGTCGAAAGGCTGGAAAAGCTCGGCTTTCTGACTAAGAGGCTGACTGCTGCCCACTGCGTCTGGCTGACAAAAGGTGAGATGGATGTCCTTGCAAAGAACGGCGTGAATGTGTCACATAACCCCACCTCCAACCTGAAACTGGCGAGCGGGGGTCTTTCGCCCGTGCCGGAGATGCTTGAGCGGGGGATAAATGTCAGCCTTGGGACAGACAGCTGCGCATCCAACAATAATCTGGATATGTTCAAGGAGATGAAACTGGCCGCGCTGCTTCACAAGAATGCAAAATGGGACGCAACGCTTGTGCCGGCACAAAAAGCGCTTGACATGGCTACCATAAACGGTGCAAAGGCCCTTGGCATCAATGCAGGCTCAATTGAAGTCGGTAAACTGGCGGACATCTTGGTCGTAGGGTTAAAGAAGCCTAACCTTGTTCCGACGGTCAAAGAGAACATAATAAGCAACATCGTCTATTCCATGTGCGGCAGCGACGTGGACACTAGCATAATCAACGGGGTTGTTGTGATGAAGGACAGGGCAGTAAACGGAGAACTAAAAATAATTGAAAGGATGCAGAAGTGAGCCTATGTCCGCCTGCCTCTGCCCTTCTTGTTCTTCTTCATTTGAGCCTTTGTCTTTCTTCTTTGCGCCATTTTTCACCTCCGGGATGATTGCATGGGAGTTAGGTTTAGCGAAATATAAATCAGAAAGGCAGCTTTGCGTATAGGACACCTTTTATTTTGCAGATTTCAAATAGCAGTGCATGACTTCTGAAGTAAAGCATCCAAAGCTCGCAGAGCAGGGGAAACTGAAGATAGAATGGGCCGAATCGCACATGCCAGTCTTGGGGCTGATACGAGAAAGGTTCAAGAAAGAAAAGCCCTTTAAAGGCCTGACTATTGCCATGGCACTTCACGTCGAGCCAAAGACATGCGTGCTTGCAAAGACCTTGCGTGATGGCGGTGCTAAGGTCTCAATCACGGGATGCAACCCTCTGACAACGCAGGATGATGCAGCGGCCGGCCTCGCGCTAGAGAAAGACATCGAGGTCATCTGCTGGCGGGGGGAGACTAAAGAGGAGTATTATGCCAACTTAAACAAAGTCCTTGATGCGCGGCCGAATATAACTATCGATGACGGGTGCGACCTAGTTTCTCTTGTGCATACTAAAAGAAAGGAGCTGCTTAAGGATGTCATAGGCGGCTGCGAGGAGACTACAACCGGCATAAACCGTTTAAAGATCATGGAAAAAGAGGGCGTCCTTAAGTACCCGATGATGGACGTCAACGACGCTTACACAAAATACATGTTTGATAATAGATACGGGACCGGCCAGTCCACAATAGACGGCATCATGTCGGCTACTAACCTCATACTCGCTGGAAAGAACTTTGTCGTCGCCGGCTACGGGTGGTGCGGAAAGGGGGTGGCCATGCGCGCAAATGGCATGGGCTGCAACGTCATTATAACCGAGGTGGATGAAATACGCGCGCTTGAGGCCGCAATGGACGGCTTCAGGGTGATGCCGATGGGCGAAGCTGCCAAACTAGGAGACGTGTTTGTCACGACAACCGGCAATAAGAATATAATACGCGCAGAGCACATGAAAGTGATGAAAGACGGCGTGCTTTTGTCAAACTCCGGCCACTTCGACAATGAGATTGAGAAAAGCTTCCTTGAGAAGTCTAAAAAACGGAAGATCAGGGAGAATGTAGAGGAATTTATTGTCGGCGGCAAGAGGATTTACCTGCTTGCAGACGGAAGGCTTGTAAATCTGGTTGCAGGGCAGGGCCACCCGGCTGAGATCATGGACATGTCCTTTGCCGACCAGGCCCTTTGCGCAGAGTTCCTTGTGAAGAACAAAGGAAAACTTGGGCCTAGGGTCTATAAGATCCCGGAGGGTATGGACAGGGACATCGCCAGACTGAAGCTGGAGAGCATGGGAATAAAGATTGATGCACTCAGCAAAGAGCAGAAAGGTTATATGAACGATTGGAGAGAAGGGACTTAGATTTTTCAGTTTGCAGAACAGTTATGGAAAAAACTAAAACCTATGAGAAATTTCCGGCTCGCATAGTTGCCTTGTCCAACGGTTTAAGCATAGCAATATATGCCATAGGGGCGTATATATTATCAGGATTTGGTATTGTTATTGTCGCCCTGTATCTGCTTTATTGCGCCTTTATGGAATTCTTAGTGCTCAAAAAAAGCTGTGTCAACTGCTACTATTACGGGAAAACCTGTAGCTTTGGCAAGGGCAGAGTATGTGCCAAGATCTTCAAAAAAGGCGACGCTGGGAGATTTGCTTCTCGTGAGATGTCCCCTCTTGACCTCTTGCCGGACTTCATGGTGTCCATAATGCCATTAATTGGGGGCGGGATACTTCTGCTGGAAAAATTCAATCTGTTTATTGCAGCCGCTATGATACTCTTGCTTGTGCTATCCCTTGTCGGCAACATGATAG
>CAYSUP010000045.1:0-2532 GCA_964434205.1 uncultured archaeon
AGCCCCAAGCAGTGGTAGCTCAACCCAAAACTGGATGTTCCGGGAGGGCTTGACGTGTCAAAGAAAGTGAAGATCAGCATCGCTTAAACAAAAACTAGTCAGTCCAGCCCGAACAAACTGGCTAGTCTAGCCCGAACAAACTAGTCAGTCCAGCCCGAGCATCTTCCTCATCTGGCAGAACTTGCACTCCGTACCTGACGAGACCTCACCACATGCCTCGCACACATTCGGCTCCCACTTGTGGTTCTTGTGGTGTTCCTTAAGAATGGGCGCAAGCTCGTCGATGCTGGCCAGCATCTGGTAGTGCATGCCGGGGTACTTTTCCTCAAGCTGTAGCGTAACTTTGTTGACTGCAGTCCTGAAAGAGTCACGCGAGTAAGGGCACTTGCCGGCAACCACCGGGATCTTTTTGAGTCTAGTGTATAACAAAACCTCGTCTTCGGGAGTCTCGCGAAGCGGCTTTATCCGCGGGACAAACATCTTGTTCTTGACAACTCCCACTGTCGCTCCCGTGCGCGCGATTCGGTAGATGTCGCCCTTAAGGAAATTCATCAGCGCGGTCTCGCATTCGTCATTAAGGTTGTGGCCGGTAGCCACCTTTGTTGCCCCTAGCTCGCGCGCCTTCTGGTTTAGCAGCTGGCGCCTAAAGACGCCGCAATAACTGCACGGCGGCATAGTAAGGCCGAGCTTTTCGGCCTTCTTGACGATGTCCATTATCGTCATCCCAAGCTCTTTTTTGAATGAGAAGATGTGATAATCGACACCCAAATCGTCGCAGTATTTGGCGCCGGTCTTTATCAGTTCGTCCCTGTAGCCGGGAACGCCTTCGTCGATTATGATAGCAAACAAATCAGACATCGGGGCCTTATAAGAAAGCGACTTAAGGATTGTCAAGACGGTCATCGAGTCTTTGCCTCAGGAGGGGGCGACTGCCGTCTTGTCCTTCGGGCCGAGAAGCTCGTATCGCCTTATTGTCCTTCGCACCCGCTTCTCAAAGAATTTGACAAAGCAATCGGCGCACAGGCTCTGCTGAACGTAGGGCAAATCGATGACTGTCTTTTCCTTCTTGCAGCGAGAACATGCCATATTATTGCTTATTGGAAAACTATCGGAAAACAAAAAAAAGAATCATCAAATTACTCGTCGACGTAATGCCTCATTGTCTGGCCGCCGGTATCGGTCTTGTTCGTTTCCCTGAATATGTAACCGGCTTTGTCAAGTTTTTGTAAGACGCGCCGCAGTGTCGAGTCGGGAATGTCAAGGCCCTCCTCCCTCAGCTTCTCGGCGAGTTTCCCGCTCTCTATACCGCGGTTCTCCCGTATTACTGTCAGTACCCGCTTCTCGCGCTCGTCAAGGTTGCTCACTTGGACATCGACTATGGTTGCCTTTGAGGCCATCACATGCTCGACGGTTATCTTCCTTGAGGCCTTCTTCTCTGCGGCCCTTCCGGCCTCTCGCATGAGTATCATGCCTATCCTCATGTCGCCCTTTGAATAGCACTTGTCGACGACCATGTCAAAGGCCTCTTTGCTCCAAACACCAGAGACGAAAGCAGCTTTCTTTCTCTCTTCGAGTATGCCTGCTACCTCGCTTCGCTTGTATGCAGAAAACTCCAACTCTTCTACGACAAGGCGAGACCTTATGCGCTGGTCCATGCCGGCAAGGAAGTCCTTCTCGTTTGTTATCATGAGCAGCGTGAATTTTTTTACGTTTTCGACTATTTGGTAGAGGAAGTCGTATTCCTTGGCTTTGTCCACCTCATCAAGGGCAATAACAATACCCTTGAATCTGGAAAGGCCTTTGTAAACCTGCTCCCACAACTCTTCGTTGTTCTTGAACTGCGAACCGATGCCGCCAAGGCGCGCCGCGATCTCAGCAAGTATTGTGTTTGTAGTCTGCTTCTTCCAGCAGTTGATGAAGATAGGTTTTATGTCTTCGGAAGCATCCTCAAGTTCCCTAAAGACATATTTGACGCATGATGTCTTGCCTATCCCGGGCGCTCCGCGGATAAGAAGGCTCTTTCCGGCGCGGCCCTGCGCAAGCGGCTTTATGCAGTCAGCGACGTAGGCTTGCTGGTTCTCGCGATATGGCAATAGCTGGGGCAAGTAATCATAGTCAAGGACGGATTCATCCTTGAAGAGCGACTCGTTGTCTTTCAGCATGTCGTCAAAAAGGGCCATTGGGTTATTTGCTGTTTATTGTTTTAAAACAATTCCGGGAGTCGAATCAAATGAAACTCACGCAAAATCAGAAAGCGAGAACTGCTTGACTTTATCGTTCTCAAAGACGGATGCAATCTCCTTCTTAACTAAGTCCATCCTCTGCTTTATGTAATCGGACTGTATGTAGTTCTTCACAACGTCGTCAGTGAGGACTACATACTTCTCGATTGTGCCCTTTGAGACGGTGAGGATTACTCTTCCTCCGCACTCCGGGCACTTTCCTATGAGCGGCACCCTGCGGTATTTCCTATTGCATTTGACGCACCTGAACTTCTGGCGCGCAAAGGCGCGCAGGTTACCGTAAGTATCC
>CAYSUP010000045.1:2542-5739 GCA_964434205.1 uncultured archaeon
GGCAACATCACTCGCGTCAACAGCACGGATCTTTTTGCAAAGCTTTAGCTCTACATCGGTTTTCTCGCTCATCTCACCGAGTTGCGTATATCGCGATTGCTTCGGGGCGCCGGCCCAGGTCGAGAACTTGGTGAGGCCCATGCTGAAAGGGTCGTCCTCAAGATGGTTCTCTATAACATCTATCATCTTCATCTCCTTTGCCGAAGGGAGGTCTTGCGTCTTCTCGTAGAATTCCAGCGGGTATGAGAAACCGGTTTCCATGCAATGGGCCTCGCTATCAACCTCTTTGGGGTCCAGATTGGTGTTTAAGACCAGGGGGGCATCCATCCTGCCGCCTCTTCTCTCCGGAAGGTATGAATATGAGAAATTAAGAAGGACGTCCATCAGCATCATTATCGAGTCCTCATCGCCGTCGCAGTTCCGTCTCTTTGCAGAATGCCAGAAGGGATGCGCAATTATGCACTTGACATCTGCAAAGCCGACTATCCGGCCGAGAATGGCGGCAGAGGTGTGCGGTGCGAGACCTACAACAAGTTGGCCGACAAGGTCGGATTTCCTCTTTACATTGTAGAATTCAGTAAGCCCGTAAAAGCCTTTTAAAAGCTCGTCCACGAAGTTGCAGATATGGCTGAGGTACTCAACTGAGTCGTCCGGTATTATTATGTCTTGCACCATCATCGGCACTATCTGGTCAGAACGCTCTAAAGGGGCGCCGTAAGCGTCTTTGTCATAGCCAAGCTCTTTTAACCGCTCTATGGAAACCCCTATGTCTGCTGGCTTGAAATGGGTTGAGGGTACATCAGTGCCGTCATACCTTATCGTCCCGTCCTTGAACACAAATATCCCGTTCTTTGCGCGCAAGATGCCCTTTTCGATAGGCTCGGGTATCTTGACTGCGGATGACATTCCCTTGACCCCCTTTATCTCAGTTGCGTGGCGGGTCTTTAGCCTTGACTCTGCCAAATCCATGAGTCCCTTTAGGGGTATCTCGGAAAGCTCGTATGCCTGCATGTCCTTTTTGCATCTTCGGCAGAAGCTGTCCTTGCCGACAGCACCGCATGAGCATTTGTATTCGATACCTGTGGTGCTGCCGCAGTCCGGGCATTTGGTCGTGAATGTCAGCTTCCTGCACTGCGGGCATCTCATGCGCGCAACCTCGGACCTTACAAACGTGTTTTTGGCCGCCTTGTCCACGCTTCTTGTGTTGCCGCCTGCCTCGCCAACCGGGAAAAGCACGTGGGGCGCAGGCTCCATCATGCGCTCTTTTGCTTTTTCGGGGCGGCCCATCCTTGCGCCTATGTAGCAGCCGACCTTCTTTCGGACCGTTATTGGGGAAACTTTTTGTATCGCTGAGTAAGCATCATCTTCGTCCTTGAATCCCAGCAGCGCCTCGTTTGTCTTTTTGAAGTTTAATTTTTCTTCTGACAGGACGCCTAATGAGGTTAGTGCCGGTATCGCATAATCCCAAAGTATCACATCCTCGTTGGATACGGAATGCGGGATTAGCAGCAGCTCTAAAACTCTTTTGGCTTTTGGGTCGTCATTCTTCAAAACCAGCTTGTTATTTGGATAATCAAAGCCGCCTGAATATTTCTCAAACCATGAAACCAATAATTTCAAATCTTTTACGGTTATATCGCTCCATACTGCCGTATATTTGGGATGCAATGGCACGCCATACTTCCTTGAAAGTTCAACGGCGGCAGTTCCGTTTATCTCCTTGCCCTCAAGGCCCTTGCAGCCGGCTTTGGCATATTCTAGTTCCCACCATTCTTCCACATAACCCGACGGCGGCAAAATCTCGTTAGAGTTTAGGAAATCGCCGAACGCTATGAGCAAATCTCCAAGCGCGAGTATCTCAACAAGGTCGTTCTTGACTGACTTTGCATCGTTTATTGTATTGATTATCCTGACATTGCCGTATGTATCTTTTATAACGGGCCCTTCCATCTCAGCGCATGGCACTGCAACCATCCCCTTTCCGGGCCTCTCGACGCGCAGTTGGGTCCCGACTACCGGGAACTCATCGAGGATCTCCATTGTCGCTGGGTGTATCGCCTTTGATGCGACCCCGCACATGTTGCTCCTGCCGTACCTGAGCCTAAAGCCCCCTTTTTCCATCGGGTATGCGAATATCGGCCGCCCTGCAACGATATCCTCAAGGAATTTCTTGTTTGGGCGTATCTCTTTTGTATCGGATGCGGATTTGGCGGCAGATGCGCCCTTTTTCATATCTTTTAGCCACTCCCAGCCCGTAAGGCCCATCGCGTCGGCAAACTTGAGGACCTTCTTGTATTTCTGTGCTATGCCTTCACCGATCACTAGGCATATCCCGCCCCTGATGCGGTCGGTTTTAACTCTCACAAGACCCTTGTGCAGATCAACCTCCTGCTCTTCTGTCGGGTCGCCGTCTATGCAAATAGGCACGTTTCTGACAATGAGCGCTATCTCATCATCGGTAGGCATGTATTGCAGGCGGACGATCCTTCGGTGGTATATCTTTAGTTCTTCTTTATATCGCTCTATTTCATCGTCCGTCGGCCGGTAGTCACGGATGCCCTCTTTTCTTCGTATGTAATCTGCCAACAAGACTGATAGTGCTGCAGCGGTGCCCCCCGCGCCCCTGATTGGTCCTGCGTAATAAACAGAGAGGTAGTCGGAGCCGTCAGGGTTCTTCTCGATTGTGACCTGCGAGATCCCCTCAAGCGGAGCGGAGACAACTCCTTCAGTCAGGATCGCAAGCGATGTCCTTAGTGCCTGCTCGATCCTCTGCTGCTTTGTCAGGTCTTTCAGATAAGAGCCCTTAAGGATCCAATCGATCACCCTTTCGACTATCTTTTCTCTCGGCAGCTTTTCGTCCTGCGCCTTCTTGATCTCATCGGCGATATACTTTGGGCCGACAAGACCCTCCACCCGCTCGGCAAGGTTCCTTGTGGGGAGAGCCTCAACTTCCAAAGACGGGTCAAGGCCTTTCACGCGTGCGGCCCCGGCTAGCTCATATTGCTTCTTTACCTGTTCATCAAGAACCCGGAAGTACTGCTTTACGTCCACCCCAACCCTGATTTGTTAACAGCTAGGACTATAAATCTAGGAAGATCGTGATGAAAAAAGACCCCAGTGAACAAGGTTTCAGTAGCTACCCTTATCATCACAGCATGGCTCAGAGACTGGGTATTAAAGTTTCATCACGTGAGGTA
>CAYSUP010000045.1:5749-6152 GCA_964434205.1 uncultured archaeon
GCATAGAAAAGGCTACTTTTCTGAAAGCCCGAATCGCTTGATGGCGCGGCTACGGACACGAAGAATGCCGTCAATGTCGCTTTGGGACATCTGCAAACCCTGTTGTTGCAAAACCCGCTGCACGCCCACGATATCAACATCTATCGGGAAGATCGAGGCGTCGCCCTTAAGCCCGGCTGCCAGAGAACTGACTATCCCGTCCCTCGGCAGATTGTTTTCCTTGGCAAATGTTAAGACTTTCTCCAGCATATAGGTCTTTGGATGCGTCTTTAAATTGAGAAGCATGCCATTGAATTGCGAATGCCGCACTCTGCGCATATCCAAAGTCGAACCGGCTGCCAGGCGCTCTAGAGGCTGTCTAGCAACCCGATTTTGACCAGAGAAAAAGTGCGCGCCTCGACAA
>CAYSUP010000046.1:0-6146 GCA_964434205.1 uncultured archaeon
CCTGGCGGAAACGAGCCTTCGAAGTACCCGGCGTGTGCGAAGTTCCTAAGGACTAGTGCGCGCACTGCGGGTTTAAGGAAGAAGGTCTATCCTCACCTATTCAGGCACTCGCGCGCGAGTGAGCTTGCGCAGAAGCTGAAAGAGTCCCAGCTGCGCGCATTCATGGGATGGGGAGCGGCGAGTGATATGCCACGAGTGTACATACACCTCAGCGCACAGGATGTGGATAGGGCGATATTGGAAATCTAGAAACCTGGACAGAGGATTGTGGACTCACGACACAAAACTGAAACCGATGACCTCATAAAGTTCTTTCAGCTATGGAAGGCAATGCAGACTTCGTTACCAGCGCCATGTCAAGGAGGTCCGTGAAGAGGACTGTGAGGCTGTTGGATGAAATCAGGCCGTAGCGTAACTCAGGTTGGTCGCGTAGCGTAACCAGTCGCGTGTCATGAGTCTTGGGTCTTCGGGCGACGGCCTCGATTATATCCATAGAATGCGCAGGCAGGAATACTGTCAGCTCGCCCTTTGCCTTTTGGATGAGCTTTATCAGTTCTGCTTTGACCTTGTCGGGATGTTCCCTCTCGTTCCTAACCAGCCGTGCGCCCTTGAAAATGTGAACGCTCCTTCGTATCTCCTCAGGCAGTTTGTCTAAGACCCTTGCCCAGAATTCCTTGTGTTCCAACAGAGTTTCCATTGTGTCAAAGAACAACGAAAGCCGCTCGTGGATTATGCGCCCTGTATGAGTCATGCGAAAATCGCCATCGTTGCGCTCTATCAAGCCAAGCCTCTGCAAATCCTTTGCCTTCGTGGAGGTGTTCGGTGCATTCGCCCCGACAGCACGCCTTAGTTCGGACAGCCTCTTAGGGGTATCGAGGGAGTCTAATATGTCCAGCCTCAACCGTGAGGACACAAGGCTCTTCGCGGACTCGTAGGATTCCATAGTATTTATAAGTAAATTTAACTATTTATAAGTAAAAGTATTAAAAGGTAACTATTTAAGGGTGTAGCCGTTAATTACGCATGGGAAAGGAGCGGAGGGATTATCCTGAGATATGCGCAGCTGTCTTAAAGTCACTTGACAAGCCTAAGACAATCAACGAAGTCGCGCTTAAGGTAAAGGCAGGATGGATAACCGTAGTTACCTCCCTACGCTTCCTTGAGACGCTTGGCCACGTCGAAAAGATAGTGGACAAGCCTTTGATCTACAAACGGAAGCGCATGCTGGCTGTCCCGGACGAGTTTATTAAGGAAATGGGGGTAATTATAAAGCGCAAGGGATCCCGGCATAACAGCCTGGAGGAGTGCCTTGACGAAGCCCTACGCGACTTCATCCGAAAGGAGAAGGAGATTAAAAGATACTGATGGCCCTGAAAAGAGTATCTTCCGGAATAAAAGAGCTGGACACAATGGTAGAGGGCGGTTTCCCCGAAGGTGATATTGTTCTATATTCTGGAGCTCCCGGGACCGGAAAGACGGTAGCATGTCTTCAGTTTATTGCAGATGGGATAGCCAAGGGTGAAGACTGCATCTATGTAGCAAGCGAAGAAACACGCGGGAAGCTGATAGAGCACGCAAAGTTGTTAGGGTTTGATTTTGACAAAGCTGTGAAAGCAAAGAAGCTGGAGATTTTCCAAGTTGAGGATATTGCCTTTCAAGACCCTCTCGGAAGGACTGTGAAATTGCCACGAGAGCCGGACAAGAGGATCGAAAGACTGACTATCGCTATCAAGGAATGGATGCAAAAGTGCAAGGGGAAGCGACTTGTAATTGATTCCCTACTTGTCTATGCACTCAGTGAGAAAGACATGCACAACGTACTTTTGAACAGCGAGTTCTTTAGGGATGTGGATAAGCTCGGCATGACCACAATACTGGTTTCTGAATTGTCTGCTGACAGCAAGGCATACAGCAGGGACGGGGTTACTGAGGTGCTGGCGGATGGAATTGTGCTATTCGGAAAAGAACGCGAAGGCAGGAAAACATTTAAGACAATCGAGGTCGCGAAGATGCGGGACACAAAGGTAGATGATGAGACTAAACGGTTTGACGTCTCTGCAAAGGGAATCAAGCTCATAAAATAAACTTAAGGTCCAAAAATGGCTGTATCAGAAAAAATAGAACGGGTCTCCACCGGAGTATCAGGTGTGGACAGATTGATAGGAGGCGGCTTACCAGCGGGTTCAATATTTTTAGTCGCGGGAGGCCCAGGTACGGGGAAGACTATATTTGCCCTGCATTTCGCTTCAGCAGGCGTCGAGAGGAATGAGATCGTAGTCTATGTCTGCATGGAGCAGGAGATCGAAGACGTGAAGAAACAGGCCCAACAGCTCGGCATTGATGTCAGCAGGGCAATCTTTGTATCCGCTCAAAAGCTCTCGTACGGCATGGGCAAGAAACCAGAGGATATGGATGAAGTAGTCAAGCTCCTGCTCGAAACAGTTACGAGCTATAGACCACTCCGCGTAGTTGTTGATCCAATCAACTCGCTTGGTCTGGAAGGGGGTTTAAAGTCCCGGCTACTGACTAAAAAGTTGGTTGACGGCTTACGAAAGACTAAGGCAACTACAATTTTAGTAGGTGAGGCGATCGACGGCAGCTACGCCGACACGGTGACGCCATATACTGCAGATGGAGTCGCCCTCTTGACAGCTACTGAAGTAGGCACTGAGACAACTAGGAACATTGTAATTAAAAAGCTGAGGCTGTCTGAGATTGCCGGTGGCGCACATGAAATACGTTTCACAAAGAAAGGTATGGAGGTACTTTAAGCAGAATAAAACATGCCTATAAAGGACAACCTTTATGCATGGCTTGTTCAGAACATCGTCATACCCCGTATGGAGATCCTGGATAAGCCGGGATTTATAGTGTCCCAGTTCACCGAGGGCAAGGAGCAGGTCTATCTTAGGGAGATTTTTTTCCCGGAACTGCTGCTCGCCAATATAGAGACGAAGATAGTCGAGAAATATGGTGAAAAGGGAAAACATGCCCTGTATTCGGCCGGGAAAAAGTTCGGATACAGGTACGCGCTTACGTCAAAGTTCCCAAAGGCAGCGAATGTGTCTGAGAAGGAGTTCATTTCCTTTTGCTACAAACTAGTCAGGTTTGTCGAGTCTATGTACGCAAAAGGCATAAAGCATGAGATAGACATGAAATCGAGGACGCTAACACTACAGATGAAGGATTACATGAGTTGCAGGCTGAACGGACTAGGTTTCTTCTTAGCTGATGGCAGCATAAGCGGCATATGGGCATATATGCTCTCCGACAATTCAATCGAAGGCACTCATATAAACTGCCAGGGAAGGGGAAGCGAACAGTGCGATGTTATCTGCGGCCCGATTGACCTGCTGAAGGACAAGTACAAAGCATATTTGACAGAAACAGATATGTCTTCATTGGAACTTACCCCCGAGTATAAAACGATAAACCAGATAAGACCGGCCAACTTCTCAAAGAATTCCTGCAGAACTCTGCTAGACGCAAACGTGTTGAAATACAACCAGGGTATTATCTCCTTTAAGGGCGACAGATATGTCCTAAATGAATCATGTTCAATGTACCTATTGGAACGGGAGCTGAAGAAACTACCTGGTGCCGATGAAATCATCTACCAGGAAGCCTTCAAATATTTCAAAACGATGGGCGAACGGGAGAAAGACCAGAAGTTCATCTCCGATTTCTTCCCCGCACTCGGTTGGGGCGACATACTCCAAACTACAAAAAATGGCAAGCCGGTTGCATATTCGACTTATTTCCCTTGGACAAGGTTCACAAAGGATGTAAATTTTGCCATGTACAGAGGCATGATGTCAGGACTGGTCAGCGGAATCCGCAATGAGACGATAAATTTCACAAAGTTTGAGCAGAGTATGGCCCAATGCTATATGACCCTTAACCTTTCCACCTAACCCGAATGAACGAGCAAGGAATCTACAGCAGGATTATGAATTTTTTAGTGCATACGCAGCTTCTCATAGCGACAGGCTCGCTAGGTATCATGCTGGCGTCTTCGAAGCTGCTGAACGTGCCATTCTCCGCTGAACTGGCCTTTATGGTGTTCTCCTCTTGCTTTGCGATCTACAATATCAACAGGCGGACTGACGCCGAAGAAGACAAGCTGAACACTCCCCACAGGGCGGAATATATCAAAAAATATGAGTTGGCCTTATACATATCAGTTGTCATGTATCTGGCGGCCATCGCCCTCTCAGTTTTTGTAAACGTCTATATAACGGCGGTTCTTCTTTTCAACATAATCATAGGGATAGTCTACAGCTATGGCGTGCTGCCAAGCTTCGTGAAGAAAGCAACTGGCTACGAGAGGCTTAAGCAGGTGCCGCTCGTCAAGAATTTTGTCGTTTCGTTAGTATGGGCCTTCATACCCCTTATGGTCTCGTTGAACGCCAAGATAGAGCTCAACATAACGGTATTCTTTGTGCTCTCTTATGTGTTCCTCAGACTCTTCATAGGCTGCATCGCCTTTGACGTAAGGGATGTCTATGGGGACAAGGTTTCTGGGATAAGAACCCTGCCATCGATAATCAGCGTCAAAAAGACCATCGGCCTGCTTTATGTCCTAAACACAATCTCCGGGATTACGCTGTTCCTACTTGTTTACTACAACCATCTGCCGCCAGTTGGGCACATGATCAACCTTATCACCATCTATGGATATTATTACATCCACAAATTGGGGGGGCCGAGAAAATCCCTGATAAACCTTTGCGACCGAGTGATAGACGCAGAGTATGTAGTTATAGGGGTTCTGGCATTTGTGGGCGATAAGATTCTGAGCTATTGGATGCTGTGATTCTTGATAAACTTTGCACTCGGCAATTTTTTGACCGTCAATACCTATGAAGAATGACTAAGCAAAGAGCCCTGTACCGTGCAGTCGTACACACCAGCCTTATGGTGGGCTTTGTCGCGATAGCCATGCTGTATGCGTCTTATATTCTGTCGGGTATGAGCATAGACCCCAAAGTCCTGATAGTGGGTTTCCTTGAGTACATCGGCATATACACGTTCAACAAGGGAACCGACAACAAGGAAGACGCCCTCAACCATCCGGGCAGACAGGAATTTTACAAGAGCTCAAAATTCCCGCTAGCGTTCGGTTTGGGTTCGTGCCTTGCCGGCCTGGTTTTAGCCTTAACGTATAACATCTACTTTATGGTGCTTGCAGCTGTCCCGCTCCTGAGCGTCTTACTCTACGGTTTGCCGCTCGTGCCTCACAAACTCGGCTTCACAAGGCTCAAAGAGGTAACAGTGCTGAAGAACGCTATAGTGGCCTTTGGCTGGGCGGCACCCATTGCGTTCATGCCATTTGCCGCCATGATGCTGCCATTCTCCCTTGCAAGCTGGGCGGTTTTTACAATATTGTTCGTGATGGTTTTTGTCAATACTGTTGTTTTTGACATGAGGGATGTCTATGGGGGTCGGCATGAAGGCGTCAAGACAATACCCGTCGTCTTGGGAATATGGAAAACAAAGGTTCTGCTTGCCGGACTGACGACAATCCTTGCGCTCTTACTGGTCTATTTCTGGAGCACTTCCATACTCCCGCCTTTCAGTTATTTGATCCTGACAAACAGCGTATATACACTCCTATATCTGAATCTCTTCGGGAGATTTGACCCATTTATAGTATGCGATATACTCGTGGATGGGGAGTATTTGGTCCTCGCGTTGGTCGTGTTCTTGGGCAGCACGTTCCTTTAGGCAAAACCGTCAAAGAGTTTAAGGAGACCCAGGCTTGGTTTACCCAGCTTGTCCGTCAGCATGTAAATCTCGTCTCTGCATTCTATGACATTAAGCTTCTCAAGCTCCACTAGCTCCTTATAAACTTCAAATTTCTCAGACTCGGTGAAACTTACTAATTCGTCAAGAAACATGGCCTTTTCACCGAGAGCTCTGATTATGCGCTCCCGCAATTCATTGGCGAAGATCTGCTTTATCAGCGGCATCGCGCCAGTGTAGGCATCTACCAAGCTCATTCTCTTCATGAGAAGGTTAGAACAAAAGTACTAAAAAAGGGTCGGGCCCTCTGGAATCTAAGCAGGAGTCTAAGGGCACGAAGCTCCGGGCCCTCTGGAGGCTGTCTAGCAACCCGATTTTGACCAGAGAAAAAGTGCGCGCCT
>CAYSUP010000047.1:0-6136 GCA_964434205.1 uncultured archaeon
ATTATGGATGGGGTCTCGTTTTCAGTGACTTCTTTCAAGAACTCTACCAAAGGGGTTTGATTGTGGTAACTCGTATCGATTGCCTCTTGCAAGCGTTGCTTAAACATATTCGTTAATATGTTAGGGTCTTGCCGAGTCTCGCCATAAGGCATGTCTCGCTCATATAAGCGGCGTTCTAGGTCCAAGTAGCCATAACACCCGCTACTATTGATGCGCAAACCTATATTTAAACCCAGCTGATCACTAGTGTCATCATAGAAATACGCGAGATTCGGTAATATTGTCAGCGATGACCCGTCGGTTAGCTGTGATCTAGTGCAGGCGATCATATCGCGAGTATCATGAGTATTCGATATGCTGAATTGCCCGTCGCCAAAGACAGCTATTGCGTCCACTTCTTCAAACCGAGCGTCATTGGTTTGTATGCGAACAAACTGAGGATAGATGTATAAGTCGTATGGTAAATCAACCGTACCCACAGTTAGATTTGGGGAAAGGGCTATATTTCTAGTTTTTTGGACGTCTCGATAACGAATAGTTTCATCTATTATGTTGGCTATCCTTTCAGCTTCCACTTGAGCAATGCCGCTAGTTGCCACCAATCTCGCTTTTGACGCTATTTGAGTGTTCTCGTGTTGGATGCGCGATTCGTTATAGAAAAGGGCGACTGCCAAAACTACTACCACTATTAAAAGAGCGGTAATCAGTAATAACATCGGACAATTTTTTGACGTTCCTTTCTTTCCCATTTTTCCCTCATTTTTTGCTTATGAACTTCTCAGCCAGCTCTTTGGCCTCGCTCTTTGCTTTCTCCCGCTTCTTCTGGTGCTCAATCAAAAAAGCTTCCATCATGTCGGCGCACCGCTTCTTGCAGTCACCGCACGTGATTGAACCGGACTTGCACTCGTTGAACATCTTTTTGAGCTCGTTATCATCGTCAACAAAATGATATAGGTAAAACTTATAAATCGCGCACACGTCAGGCACGCCGCCAAGCTTTTTTTGCTCCTCAAGAGTCGCCCGGCCGCCAGTTGTCGCCGACATTATCTTCTTTCGCGCAGCTTTTGGATCCTCGCTAAGTGCGATGTGGCTTTTTGGGTCTGATGAAGACATCTTCCCGCCCTGCAGGCCTTCCATGAAACGGTGAAAAGTGGCCGAAGGAAGTTCAAATTGATAGGTGTGATTCAGTCTTGCAGCTATGTCGCGGGTCAGCCGGATGTGCGGGTCTTGGTCAGCACCGACCGGCACAACCGTAGGCATCTTGCCGTTGAATCCTTCGGCCGACGGGAGCTGCGGATGGAGTATGTCGGTCACCTGCTTGAGGGCAGATGTGATTTTGCTCGTCGTGATGTCCCCATAGATGGCCTTCATTTCGTTGAAAGTGACCTCCTTGGCCGAGACGTCTGCCAACCTGTAATACGGCGCCACGTAGTCACTTTGGAACCAGAAGGTTGTTTTCTTCGGGTCTAAACCGAGTGCGATATAATTAGTCAAATATTCCTCGACTGCAATCTTCTTAGCGTCACTTAAGGAAACGCCCCTCATCAGATAAGACTCGATGTCTGCCGCCGCAATGTAAGTCCGCGCGCCCTTCCTCTGGAACCAGATTATCTCGTCGGCGACCATCTTGTGGCCGAAGTGGAAGCTGCCGGAAGGCATAAGGCCGGTCATCATGACAAACGGCTTCTTGGCAGAAATCGCAGCGTCTATCTTGGCAAAGTCCCGCTGGCCGAAGATTATCCCGCGACGGATGTACCTTAGGTCGGAGTACTTCTCCTTGTATTTGGCCATCGGCTCGATGCCGAATTTGAACAGGGCCTCGTAGTCGCCGATGTCCGTAATCTGCCAGGGGTCGAATTCCATATCAGGTATATTAGGGTTAGGGTTAGAAAAAAGATTAATCCTTCTTGTCGGACTCAAAGAATATAGTAATGGGGACTATCGCTATCCGGATTAATGTGGATGCAATTAAATCCATAGGGTAGTTAGGGCGGGAAATAGAAAAAGACTAAAACTATGGCGAAAATAAAACATATGAAAAAACCGGTTAAAGGAGCCTAATCGTATCCAAGTCCTGCGGGACCTTGGTCTCGCACCTGAATATCTTGTTTAGGCCCCTTGCCAGATCCTGGCAGCTCCTTTCTTCCCCGTGGACGCACAGTATCTTCTCGGGCTTCGGGCTCATCCTTTTGACATAACCAAGCAACTGCCTTCGGTCGGCGTGGCCCGAGAAGCCTTCTATCGTAGCTACTTGCATCCTAATCGGTATGTTTTTGGGCTTCTTGTCCTCGATTATGACTACTTCTTTCATGCCCTTTTGGACCCTTCGCCCTAAAGACCCCTCAGACTGGTAACCTACAAACATTATCGTGTCTTTCTCATTTCCGGCCATGCGCTTGAAGTATTCCACGCTCGGCCCGCCGGTCAGCATCCCCGACGGCGTGACTATTATACAAGGTTCGCTGCTTTCGGCCAAATCAATCCTCTCCTTTGTCTCGACCTTTTGGAAGCTCTTTGAAAGGAACGGATTTGCACCCCTGAGTATCATTGTTGTAAGCCTCCGCTTCAGGTATTCCGGATAAGCGGTGTGTATCGCTGTTGCCTCATAGACCATGCCGTCGATGTAAACCGGTATGTCCTGGAGCTCGTGGCGGTACTCGTCCAATGTTACGAGCACTTCTTGTGATCTTCCTACGCCGAATACAGGTATCAGGACTTTGCCCCCCCTCGCTATCGTCTGCTTGATAGTGTTTATCATCGCCTCTTCGGCTTCCTTTCTTCTTGGCTGGATGCCCTTTCTGCCGCCGTATGTTGATTCCATGATAAGGGTCTCGACCCGCGGGAATTCAAAGTCTGCTGGGTTTAGGAGGCGCGTTTCGCCAAACTTGATGTCGCCAGTGTAGACTACGTTGTAAAGGCTGTCGCCTATGTGAAGGTGCGTGACCGCTGAGCCCAGTATGTGGCCTGCATTGTACAAAGTCAGCCTCACATCAGTGCTGATGTCTGCGACTTCGTTGTATTCAAGGGGTATCACATGCTCAAGGACGTTCTTGATGTCTGGGCTTGAATACGGCAATTCCTTGTCTTCCTTCATTGATATTTCGACAGCGTCAAGCTGTAGGAGAGCCATTATGTCGCGCGTCGGCTTTGTCGTATATATCGGGCCGTCAAACCCGTAGCGGTAAAGATAGGGTATAAACCCGCAGTGGTCGAGGTGCGCGTGTGAGAGCACGACGGCGTCCAGGTCATCTATCGTCAATTGCATCGCCCTGAAATCCGGGAACATCCTCTTTGGGTCTGATGCAGCTACATTGATGCCGCAGTCAAGGAGTATGTTGCTGTTTGGGGTTTGCACCAGAAAGCATGACCTGCCGACCTCGGATGCGCCGCCCAGCGGCGTGACCCTTACCCAGTCGCAGGTGTGGTCGGGCTTGGAGTATATCTGGTTGCCCACCGCCTCAAGGAACTCTTTTCTTCTCCTGCAGACCTTCTTGTCCCAAAGCGTCTTTCTAAGGGAGGTGAGTATCGCGCTCTTAAGCGGTGTTGACCTCTCAAGGACCGGAGTCCAGCCGGTGGCCTTGATTATTTTCCGTATGTTCTCTCCGCCGGGTCCTATCACATTACCCAGTTTTGCTGCTTCCACCATGACTTCTTTTTGGTAGGGATTGAACATTATATCGGTTATCCCGCTCTCCTCGCCGACTATCTTTCGTATTATAGAGTCTGCTTCAACCTCATCCATGAGCTTACTTGCCGGCGGGCGGATGAGTATCCTCTTTTTTATGTTCTTTGCAAGGTCCTTTGTTATCTCAGAGTGGTCTATGAACACATCTATCCTGTCGGTAGTCAGGACTATCTTTGGCCCTTCCGCGGTTATGTTTGTTACGCCTACCTCCTTTGGCAGAAACTCTTTTATCTTTGCTTGTATTTCCTCTAATGTGGGCATTTTAGCCTAGAAAGAAGTTGGATGAATTAGTTAAGTAACTGGTTTAGCAGACCTGTTGAAGTTAAACTCCCGGGATCAGTTCAAGGAGGCGATTATTTTTGCGACTTCGGCTTCGTCATACAATTTGAAGCCCTCGCTTGTTATTGTTGCAAGGGTCACGCCGTTTCCGGATGCCGAGTCCCTCTCCTGCGCGACTTTTACTGCCTTTGCAGCTATCAGCAGGTTGTCCTTGACTGTCTTGTCTTTCTTATATTGAGACTCTATGACACCATATGCTATTGGCGACCCGGAGCCTGTCGATATGGAGTCTTCCTCCATCATGCCTCCGACGGGGTCTATTGAGAATACGCGCGGCGCATCATCAACGCCGGCTACTATGCTCATAACCAGATAAGGGTAATACCTGTTGCCGTTCAAAACATTTGCCATAAGAGTAGCAGCACCCTTTACGGTCATCGGCTGCTTTCTGTTCATCTTGAAGAGCTTTGCCTCGGCGCGCAGCATGCGCATGACGCTCTGCGCGTCGCCAACGCCGCCGGCTATTGTGGCCGCAATCTTGTCGTCTATTTGGTAGACTTTCTCCGCCTCCTTGTTGGAGATGAAGTTGCCCATTGTGGCCCGCTTGTCTGCTGCTAAGACAATGCCGTCCTTGCATTTAAGGGCTACTGTGGTAGTCCCGGTTTTTTGTTGGCTGTCCATGTTACCCCCAGTTGAATAAATGTTGGGTAAGTAGAATTTAAGAAAGACTAGCTCCCTGATGGGTTGCTGGATTATTTGAGTCTAAGGGTATATAAATAGCTAAAAGCAGCCTCATGGGCCCAAAAACCGGCAGAAAGACTGACGGAAAGCCAAATACGTGGGATTTGACTTGCTCAGTTTTCGCAGCTGCCGCAGCCAAAGTCTTCTTCATCCTTAAGGTCCGGGCCTTCGGCATCCTCGTCCCAGACGCTGCTTTCGAACCCTTTTTTCTTCTTTTTCGGGCCCATGTTGGAAGGAAAAACTATGTTTTTCAATAAGCTGGTTTGGATATAAAAATATAACGGGTGCACTAACTTTGCGAGATAGTTAAATTACAGACCCTCCCACGATGTTTTCGGTAATCCTGTCAGAGTCGCCCTCGCTCCATTCTCCAAGGATGCACTGCCTATGCTTCTCGTAGAGCCTCTCCGTGACCTTCTGCTTGAGGAAGCTGTCGCAGAGGGTCTTCAGCTCAGCCTTCCTCAAGACCTCGTCTGGCAGCATGCTCTTGAACTTGCTGACCTCCAGAAACAGAATCATTATCATCAGCACATGGTTTATCACCCTGTCCCACTTCCAGCCCGGGAAGCTGTTGATGTTCCAGCCTTGATCCTTCAGTTCCTTAAAAAAATTCTCGATGTTCGCTCTCTTGCGATATCTTCGGATTATCCGCCAAGGCGTCTCCTCGAGGTTGTTTGTTATGTACTGGATGAACGCCTTTTTCATCTCACCGTTATGATCCATGTCCTTCCGCAGGATTATCCGCCTCACCTTGCAGGTTTTCCCGGGCAAGTAGAATGGGTCCATCTCCATCATCTCACCATTTTGCAGTCGCCACGCTTCGTTTGCTTCCCTTTTCACCAGCCTGTCGTCAGCATTCTTGTCAGCCAGCGTTATGAAGCTGATTTTGCTCCGGTCCAAGCGGTCAAAGTTTTCGTAGTTTTGGAAGCCACGGTCAATGCACAGGAAGCGTATCTCCCTGTTAGTCAGGTCTTTGATTTTGGCGAGCAACTGCATCATTGTGAATGGATCGCCTAAGTTTTGCCCGCTCAAACTGAAGCATATAGGGATTTTCCGCTCTATATCAAAAGCGACAAAGAGATTGAAGGCATGGGTGTACGCCCTCTGAGTGCCTGCCGAGTGCGTTTTAACCAGCTTTGGGTAGTCGCCATTCTCGTCAGTGTAGCTCGTGCCGTAAATCGGCAACTGGCTCGAATCTATTGCTATCCAAAGCGGACTCTTGTCCCTCCCGCTGCTGTAGATTTCCTTGACCTTCCGGTAGTAAAGCTGCATCAGCTTGTCCGGGTCGAAGCGGTGGTTCTCATCATACAGAGTCCTCAGCGAGACCTCGCCATATCTACCTCGCAACTCACTAAGGCAGCGATCGTTCTTGTGCGACCGCATGCCATAGAACCGCTTGTGGTGGAGGAAATACACACCCAATATCATCTG
>CAYSUP010000048.1:0-6053 GCA_964434205.1 uncultured archaeon
GCTCAATGCCACTGGAGCAACCGGCAATTATGCTCAGGGTGCCGGTAGGAGCAATGGTAGTACATGATGCATTTCTTAGCTTGGGACCGTCAGGGACATCGTAGATGCTACCACTAAAGGCGGGAAAGCCCCCTCGCTCCTTAGCTAATTCTACCGAAGCTTTATATGCCTCTTCATTTATAAAACGCATAATGTTGGAGGCAGCGGGGCCACTGCAGTGATACACATTCTTTCCAAATGAAAATAGGCATCATAGGCGCCGGCAACATAGCGCGTGTTATAGCTGACAACTCTGGAAATGTTAGTAGCGCGGGTGCCAGGGGTTATGAAATAGTCTGCGTTTATGACATTGATAAGCGGGCTGCTGAAGAGTTCTCAAAAAAGTACAGGTGCAAGCTCCTTAAGCCCGAGGAGTTCCCAAAGCTAGACCTTGTTGTCGAAGCAGCCTCGCAGGAGGCTGTAAAAGAGTATGCCGAAAAGATTCTGGGGAAAGGCCAGAACCTGATGGTGATGAGCGTCGGGGCATTTGTCGATCTCGGGTTATTCGGGAGACTGAAAAAGCTGGCGGAGAAAAACAATGTAAGACTGGTCCTGCCATCGGGGGCGGTTGCTGGGCTTGACGGGATAAAATCCGCGAGCGTCGGGAAAATCTATGAGGTGACCTTGACGTCTACAAAGCCGCCAGAAGTCTTTGGCATTGATGTGAAGAAAAAAACGCTTCTATTTGAAGGCCCTGCATCGGAAGCAGTGAAAAAATATCCCAAGAATGTGAATATCGCAGGTACTTTGTCACTTGTCGGGATTGGCTTTGACAAAACCAGGGTAAAAATAGTCGCTGACCCGGCTGTTAGGGTAAACAGGCATGAGGTGGACGTTCGCGGGGAGTTCGGCGAGATGCATGTGCAGCTGGAGCACGTCCCGTCGCCCCAGAACCCGAAGACGTCTTACCTTGCGGCGATGAGCGCAGTCTCCGCGATAAGAAGGTTTAATGAGAGCGTTGTTATAGGGTAACGGAGCGTTTATGGATTTAGTCTGATTGGTATGGGCTTAGTTCTATTATGAGCTTGGTTCTATTGTCATGGGCTTAGTTCCAGCTTAAATTTGCACGGCCTTGCTGCCATGAACAAGCTTGTCGAAACGTAGTCTGCTCCTGCACGCAGATAGTCGCCTATATTCTCATTGGTTATCCCGCCGGAGGCCTCGATTATTATATTCTTGCTTATCGATTTGATTGCCTTTGCAGACTTCTTGACTTCGGCTAAGCCCATATTGTCGAGCATAATTATATCGATGCCGCCAATCTCCCTAAACTCGCGGGCCGCTATCTCCGCTTCCTGCACTGATTCCACTTCTATTTCTATCGGCATCTGTCGCTTTTTGGGCTGTTGCTTTCCAATATGTTCGTCTGCCCGCGATATTGCAAGGCGTATGGCTTTTTTCCTGCCGAGCTTCTCGGCAAGCTGGTTGATGTGATTGTCCTTGATCAGTATGCCGTCGGAAAGGTTTATCCTGTGGGGCAGGCAGCCGCCGAGCGCAACGGCCCTTTTTTCGCTAAGGAGAAGGCCCGGGTCGGTCTTCCTTAAGAACAATACTCGCGGCCCATGCTTGTTGTAAAGCTCGCGGCTTATTGTCGCTATGCCGCTCATCCTTGACAGATAGTTCAGTGAAACCCGTTCCCGGGAGAGTATCTCGCCTATCGGGCCTTCGAGCTTGAGGATCTTTTGGCCGGTTTTGACTGCATCACCGTCAGTCTTTCCAGTGACCGTGAGTTTCCCCTTTTCAAATATGGCGCGCGCTTCAAGGACACCGGCTAATACGCAGTCTTCCTCTGCGATTATCTCGGCCCTCGCTATCGGGTTTTCCGTAAGGACCGCCTCGGTCGTTATATCGCCGGCCCCAAGGTCGTCCCTAAAGGCTTCAAGGGCACGCTGCATTATTCCGGTTCTATAGACATCAAAGCCGCGCTCGAATGGATTCATCGATTATTTACCCAAAAGAGTGTTTAAATAGGCTTTCTTTCAAACTAAGCAGACAAACATAACTGCAGGCTGTAAACTGTACCGCGGATAGTACCACGGACAGTACCGCGGACAGCACCGTGGACTGCAAACCGCAGACTGCAAACTCAAAACTGATATGCCACACACAAAAGGCCTTGCAAGCAATTGGAGACGGATACCGCAGCTCTACCGCTTGGAGGGGGTCTATTGCGAGACCTGCGAAGACTTCTACTTCCCATCAAGGAGCATCTGCCCGGAATGCCGCAGGGAGGGCAAGATAACGCCGGCAAAGCTGAAAGGCATTGGCACCGTATATTCATATACCGTAGTCCACGCCCCGCCGCAGGGTTTTGAGCTTCACCGGCCGTATATCATGGCAATAATAAAGCTGGATGAGGGGCCGCTGTTGACTGCCCAGATAGTCGACTGCAAGAAAGAGGATGTCAAGATAGGCACAAAAGTCGAGATGACCTTTAGAAAGATCGCTGAGAACGGTGAGGATGGGATAATACAGTACGGGTACAAGTTTAAGCCCGTCGAGAACTAAGGCAGATACTTCTAGTGACCCTGAACCTGTTTGCTGAACTTAGCCAACTAGGTGCAGGTCTAAACCCGCTGGGAACTGATTCTTTTTAGCCTTTGTCCGGAAAATCTCTCATGGCTAAAGTCCCGTACAATGGATTGGCCCTCTCCAGATACCACCTTGAGAGGATACGGCAGCGGCTTCAAACTTCAACAACCCAGGAGAGATTGGCTGCAGTTCAAGGTGAAACTACTAGGATTAACAAGATTGCGAGCTTGAGCTTAGACCACTGGAAGACAGACGGGCATCTCTTTGACTATAAGGATGTATTTGAGAAAAAGCTTAAGGCGATGGGCATCGGTCGGGATATGGAGGATGCGATGGCGAGTACTTATGACGGCGCAGACCTGCCTTCAAACGGGCTAATATTGCAAAGACAAGTTAAGGCCAAAAGATAGCTGTGGGGACCTATTATAAAAAAGTTAACTTTACCTATTTTTATTAACTCTACTTCTAAATAGCCTATGGAGTATGTCACAAAGGTCAAGAGCATAGGTGGGTCCAATTATTTACTACTGCCGCCGAAGCTGGTGCGGGAGCGGAAGCTGAGCAGCGGGGCCAATTTGATCTTAAGGGAATCTGGGGATATCGTGGTAATGGAAAACGGAAGGAAAAACTTGGACAAAGCTGCGAGGGACTTCTTGAACCTGAATCTGGATTTGGGCGGTCTGGAGGTGAACAGGGAGGAAATCTATGAGACTGATAGATACTAATATCCTTGTCTATGCCGCAGACAAGACCTCGCCTAAGCAAGAGCGGTCCAAGGATGTCCTGGTTTATTACATGGGCACGGGGGAGGCCTACGTGGCGTTGCAGTCGATACTTGAGATGTACGCTGCTCTCACCAAGAGGACGGACCAGAAGACTGCCAAAGCAGCTGCGACCATGGTGCTGGAAACCAAAGATTTCAAAAAGATTCAAGCGGATGCCAATGCAGTCTCGAACGCACTTGATATTGCAGAAGCAAAGGGACTAAGGCGTTCTGATGTCTTCGACGCGCTGCTAGTGGCCACCGCAAAGCGCAATGGTATAGACACTATACTGACAGAAAACCCAAAGCATTTTGAGCGACTTGGGATAAAGGTCGAGACTCTTGAGACTGTGAAGCTTTCGGAGGCGTTCTGAGATGAGAAAGGGAGAAACGGTTAAGAAGAAAAAACTTGATAAAGCTGGCCGAGAGCTGCAGAATATTATGAAGAAAGGACTTGATTTGGGCAACTAAGAGTTCTTGAGAGAAGAGATCTACGAGACTGACAGGTATTAGGCATGCTGCCTCTTGAACTTAGACATATGGCTTCTTGAAGGGAGTCTTCCTGATAAGTTCGATGAACTTCTTCTCGTTAACGAGCTTCTTCTTGCCGAGCAGCACTTCTTTCTTCTCGGTCACTTCGCCAACTGTGACTATCGGGCATCCGAAATTGTGGCCTATCTCCGTGACTGCATCCAAATCCTTTTTGTCGATACAAGTGAGATAATTGCCCATGTACCTGCCGAAACTTGGGTAAGGGACTGAGGTTATCTTAAAGCCTGTCTGCGACTTGACCATCATCTCAAGCAGGTTGCCAAACCAGCCACCGCGGGAGGCGTCCTTAGCTGCATAGACGTTTATTTTCTTCGCGATTTCCTGGAAAGTCGCGAACTTCTCGCGGGCAATGCGAACCCGTTCGCCGACTTCGCCTTCAAGAGGCTCACCGATTATCACCATTACGTTGCCTGGCTCTGCTGTGGAGTCAAAGATGGGCTTCTTGTTTATGAGTTCTCCGAAAACCACAAAGGATATGCAAGCCTTTAGGTCATTCTCAAGCTGGGTGTTGCCCCCGACTATCGGGCAGTTTATCCCGTCGGCCTGCCTCTTTATCATCTCTGAGACCTCCACGCCCTGCTCTACTGAGTCCACCTGCATCGCATTAAAGCCGTATAACGGGCGGCCGCCGGATACAACGATGTCTGAGCACGTGTGTATGAGGCCAGTCTTCATCCCGATTTTGAGCGGATACGGCCCCTCCATGTTTATCAGCTTGTCGCCGATTATCACGCAGTCGTCGCCCTGGCGTATACCTTCGACTATGTTTGCCACCTTGTCATCCATCTGCCAGTAGACCCTGCGGACGGGGTTTGTCTCCCCGAGATGGTCTATACATCTTTTTATTTCGTGCTCTGAATCGATCATTGTGTAGAATTAAGAATAGCTGTTGTTGAAATTGGGAAAAGAAAAAACAAATTATAAAGAGTCCTCGACTCTCTTGACTACAATCCCTTTCCCAGCCACAAACTCCATCGGGTGGATGTCCTCGCTGTGGGCTGTTCCCCTCATCTTCCTGATGACCATCGTCCTGCCGCTCTGGCTGCCAAGTGAGAGATAGTGAAGCGTTATTACGCCATCGACGATATACTCTTCGATGCCGTGCCGCGAATATTCCTTGTTGCCTTCGGGAATCTCCGAAATCAACATCGTAGTGAGGCCGTTGGCCTTGAATAAATAGTTCAGCTTCAGTATGTCCGTGCGGATTGATAACGGGTCATCGCGGTAGAGTATGTCAAGAGCGGGCAATGAGTCGACAAGCACTCTTTTTGCATTTATCTGCCTGACCTCCTTGATTATCCTTGAGAGTATATGGTTCATGTCAAACTCTTGCGGGGCAAGTGAGAACTTCTCATCGCTCTCAAGGCCTATCTTGACAAGAGATGCATCCACAATCCTAAGCAAGTTCTGCTCCTCAAGCTGCTCTATGTCATAGCCAAAGTTCTGCATGTCAGCGCGCCAAGTCTTCGGGTCTTCCTCAAGGCTGAGTATTACGCCCGGTTCGCCGCGCTTTGCGCCCTCGCATATGAATTGCAGGCCAAAAGTTGTCTTGCCGGTCCCTGGGGATCCCGCCAAAAGAATCGACCTGCCGGGTATAAAGCCCCCGCCCAAAAGGTCGTCTAGCCCGTGGATGCCCGCCGTCGTCCTAATTGTCTTGACCATGATTATCGCTTTTTATTATTTAGGGGGGAGATTTAAAAAAGGAAAGGTGCGTGTTTTTCCCGTTTTAGCGGCTAAATAGCAGTTATAAGGCAGTCTACTTGTGATAAAGAGGCTTAAGGAAGATGATAAAGGCAGTTCTCTTTGATATCGACAACGTCCTCTACAACAGCAGCCACCAGGTAGAGATGGCAAGAAGGGCTGCTGTCGAAGCCATGGTGAATGCCGGCCTTGGCATGTCGATCGAGGAGGGCTTTGAGAAGCTGGAGGAGATTGTCAAAAGGTACGGCTCCAATTTCAACAAGCACTATGACATGCTCGTTGCCAACAGAAAGGACAAGTTCAAGATAATAGCGGCGGGGATTGTTGCCTACCACAACACGAAAAGGACTTACCTTAGGCCATATGATGACACCGCGCCTACCCTTATGAAGCTGAAGATGTCCGGCTATCGCATAGGGGTCATAACAGACGGGGTCTCGGTGAAGCAGTGGGAAAAGCTGATGGG
>CAYSUP010000049.1:0-6043 GCA_964434205.1 uncultured archaeon
TTGTAAAACCCCTTATAACACCGATCTTCTTCAGCTCAGAGATCTTTTTCCTGACTTCGGCTTCTTGGGAATTCAACATCTTGGCTAAATCAGAATCTGAAAGCCGAGCATCCTTCTGCAGGATTTCAAGTAAGAGTTTCTCGTCCACGCCGGGAAATTAGACTTTCTATGGAAAAAAACGTTTTGGGGTTCTTATATCTTTATGCTTGTAATTATTTGAGTCAAAAATGGCAGGAAGACCGCCGGTAAATCCGGAATTGCGGGCCATGAGACGCAGGTTAGGCTGGCGTTTTGAGGGTGAAAGGCGCGACATAGTTAGAAGGGACAAAGGCATCAAAACCCGCGCGAACCTGCATGACGAGCTTACAACAAGCTATATGAATGAGGGTATTCGGATTCCAAAGGAGCAGGCGAGGGAGCTTGCAGAGGATTTCTTAAGGGAGCACCACGATTAAACCTTTTTCTTTCATCAGCCGGCATTTGCCAATCGGATTCATCTAAGCTGATTAATCTAAGCTTGCTAAGATTTTACCGTAGGCTGCACATGTGCTGTTGCGATCGCGGGCGCTGATTTTGGCTTTGTCGCGCATGCATAGTTTGTGCAAAGTGTCCAGGGTACTTTCTTTCCTTTAGTCCAGATATTGGCCATCGGATAGCCACAGTCGGGGCACTGTTTGCCTGCAGGTTTCACAAGGCCGCTCTGCGGGAGCGGCTGCGTATTTGTGCACTTGGGGTATTCACTACACCCCAAGAACCGCTTCTTTGATTTAGGATTGAACCTTACGATGAGAAGGCCTTCCTTGCACCTTGGGCACGTTCCTAAAGCATCTGCGACCCTTTTTTGGTCCTGCGCCTTGTAGTGCGAGTCCCTAAGCTCGCCGCCAACATCCTTTTCCTTTTTCTTGAATTTAGTAAGCACCGTTGTCAAGATCTCGCGGGCCTCTTTCTCGACTTCCGCGCCCTTCTTCTTGCCGGCCACCACATCCTCCATTTCTTCTTCTATGCTGCGCGTCAAAGCCTCGTCGAGTATTTCAGGGCTGTGCTTTTCTAGGGTCTCAACGGTCTTGATGCCAAGCTCTGTGGCCTCGATCTGCTTGCCGTGTATATAATTTCTCTTGTGTAACGTGTCTATAATAACGGCCCGCGTCGCCTTTGTTCCAAGCTCTCTTTTCTCAAGCTCGCTGATTATGGATGCTTCGGTGTATCTCTTTGGCGGCTGCGTCATCTTCTTTTCAAAATCTGTTTTTTTGACTGCGATATCCTCGCCTTCTTTCATGTTTGGCAGGGTTATCTCCTCAAACTTTGCATACTTGCCGTAGAGCTCATGCCAGTTCTTCTCCACAGTCCGCTTTCCTTCTGCCTTGAAGTCCTCTCCGCCTACGTTGATTATTACCTTCAGGCTTTCCCTTACAGCAGGTTCGCCAAATGTTGCCAAAAACCTGCGGACAATAAGGTCATAAACCTTCATCTCATGTTCGCCGATGCCCTTTGGAATTTCACCCGTCGGGTAAATCGCTGGATGCGCTGGGTCGGTCTTCTTGCCGTCGTTCGGCTTGAGTGTCGGTTTCTTGATCAAAAAGTCTGCGCCCTTCTGGTAATCTGGCTGGTGAGCCAGCTTCTCGAGGATCTTCTTGTAGCCGATTGCAGGTGGCAACTGTTGTGACGATGTTCTGGGATATGAGATTAGCCCGTTCTCGTAAAGCGTCTGGCCGATCTCAAGAGTGTCCTTAGGCGAGATGTGGTGTTGCGCATGCACTTCCAGCTGGAGCGAAGTCAGGTCAAAGGGGTTTGGCGCCGGCTGGGCGTATTGCCTCCGGTCTATTGACTTTACTTTTCCTGTCTTTTTGTCTTTGACCTTGTCATAGGCAACCTTGGCTTCGTCCTCTTTTTCGAATTTTTCCCTTACGTGGATTGCCTCAAAATCGTGCTCCTTGTGCATTATGGCGCTTATGACCCAAAACGGCGTAGGTATGAAGGCCTTTATGTCGCGCTCCTTGTCGACGATGAGCTTGAGGGCTGGCCCCTGCACGCGGCCGATGCTTAAAGTGCCGCGCGTGTTAGCCGCACGCATCGCGGAAGTAAGAGCACGCGAGAGGTTAATCCCGTAGTACCAGTCAAGGACGTGGCGCGTGAGGCCCGCTTCTGTCTGGCCTGCATCAAAAGGCTCGAGGTTTTCATATGCTCTTGCAAGATCGGGGATAGTGACTGTGGAGAAGTGCATCCTCTTGACGCGGGCGCGGTCTTTTGGGTTATTAAGCGGGTCTACGCCGCACGCGTTCATGACTGCATTATAGCCTATGACACTGCCTTCCACATCGTAGTCGCACGCGTTGATAAACTCGTCGGCGCCTTTTGAAAGCGCCTCTATGTTGTGTATATAAGGTTTTGTGTATTCTGCGCCCTTCTGCACCTCATAGATCGGGTCCCATTCGATGTCAAACACGGGATACACCATATTCCACTTCTTGTTCTTCTTCTCCTGAAGGGAGTATATGTGGCCGACTGCAGGCGCGACAAAGACCTTGCCATCGGAGGTGTCTATCTCGTAATAAGGGACTCCGGACCTGGCTTTCTTCTGCGCACTGCCTATGGCCTGCGCTATCTTGCCTGCAACGCTTGGCTTCTCTGCGATGATGAGAGTTGACATTTTTGAGTTTTTGCTGTTATTATCTTGCCGTCATTATTCTTGGCACTTCGGCAAAAAGCAGTCGCACTTTTGGTGCGACCTGATTTTTTTGCTTGATGGTTAAAAATCACACTGTTATAAAAAACAATGGTGGCAAAGAAGAAACCTACAAAATTTGACATGCAGCGCGAGAAGGCGATGAAGCAGCTTGCTGATGCACGCAAAGAAGGGAAAGCCGATGAAGACATAGCGGAACTTGTC
Source organism: uncultured archaeon (assembly GCA_964434205.1). Classification (GTDB taxonomy): domain Archaea; phylum Altiarchaeota; class Altiarchaeia; order JAFGQM01; family JAFGQM01; genus JBFYKJ01. The sequence continues at coordinate 2,888 of CAYSUP010000049.1, forward strand.
GACCTGATAAATGCCGATAAGGACCTTTACACTACAAGCTCGTGTGCCGGCCGGATATGTATTTTGGAGACTCCAAAGGAGCACGTGAAACTAGACTCAGAATGGCTGGGCAAGTGGCACAGGAGGGTAACCTTTGAAGACCTACAGGAAGCGCTGAAGAAACACAAGAAAAACGTGGCTTTTTTGCAAAGCGAGTGCCCGATACTTCATGTGGTGGCACGGGATTTGAAGAACGCAGAGAGGATCCTTTTCGCTGCGCAAAACTCTGGCTTCAAGCGCAGCGGGATATGGGCGATAAACCCAGAGAGGGTGCTTGTAGAGATATGCTCGACCGAGAGTTTGGAAGTCCCACTGGCCGAAGAAGGCAAAAAACTGGTGGATGAGGTTTATTTATCCTACCTTGTAAATATAGCCAACACCAAATTCCTTTCTGGGCGCAAAAAACTTGCTAGATTACAGGCTAAACTCCAGAGGGGGATTTGAACGGGCGGTAAAAAAACCATGGCATTTGACGTAGTCGGTGATATAGCAATCGTCGAGCCGGGCGCTGATGCGCAGAAGCTCCTTGAGGAGCACAAGAACATAAACGTAGTTCTGGCAAAAAATGGGGAAATCGAGGGAGAATACCGCATCAGGGACTATGGGATAATCGCTAGTCGGCCGGATGCAAGGGATTTTTGCGATATCCCGGGCATCCTGCGCCCCACTAAGCTGACGGAAACCGTCCACAAGGAGAACTCCTGCAGGTTCAAAGTAGACCCGACTGAGGCCTATTTCTCAGTCAGGCTGAGCACCGAAAGGGAGAGGATAGCAAAGCTCGTGAAGAAAGGCGAGAAGGTCCTTGTCATGTTCGCTGGCGTCGGCCCTTATCCTATTGTGATTGCAAAACTGGCCGAACCTGAGATGGTCATGGGAATCGAGCTGAACCCGAACGCAGTAAGGTATTTTGAGGATAATATAACCCTCAACAAGATGGAGGGCAAAGTCAAGGCTATAGAGGGGGATGTCAAAGACATAATCCCAAAGTTGAAGGACGATTATGACAGAATAGTTATGCCGCTTCCAAAAGAGAGCGAGAACTTCCTTTACCTTGCGACAAAGCGCGTGAGAAAGGGGGGTCACATACACCTCTATAAGATCCTTCATGAGAACGATGTTGAGAACTTCATCCAGGAGATAAAAAAGAGCCTGAGCAGGATACACATCGGGGTGGTCAAAGCTGGTGAATATTCGCCTGGATTCTTCAGGTACTGCTTTGACATCGACCTTGACGTGACAAAGCAAAAGGAAGAAACGAAAATTTGAGGATTAAAAAGCAACACTGACATGGTCAAGGCGATAAAGAGAAAACCGGAGGCAGCAAAAAAACCTGCCGAAAAGCAGGATAAAAAGAGCAGGAAGATACAGATAATCACGCTTGTTGCACTTGGACTGATGGTATTTGGATGGACTGTCGGAAGCTACTTTGGCCTTGGCTCAAACGACCGGAGCGGTGCTAATCCCGAACCAACGACCGGCAAAATAATAGGCGGGGGCACGCCAGCCGGGTCTAAGTCGGGGACGATCGGGGAGATAACCGATTATCATGCGGTCTTCGGGCAGCTTGACGACCCGCTGGGGGCCAGTGAAAGGCTTTACGGGGATCTCTATCTAGTCGATAACGGGTGGAGCCAGATAGTGCTGACTAATGCTAGCATTAAGGATATCGGGTACGGCGTTAACGGGAATTACATCGTTTATAATGTGGCCTTTTGCGGGGACTTTGACTGCCTCCTTGACAATAAGACGGTGTTGGGTCTTGCAAGCAACGAGACAAGCAGGACTATGACATTTGACCTGTATTCCCTAAACATGAGTTCAAGTTTCCTTAGGACTGCGACCATCGGGCTTGTTTCTTCCGGCAACGCGCTTGTTTTATAATCCGGCGGGAACGTACTCTGAAATAATGGCAGTGAGTCGATAGGGAGTAGTGAGTCAAGATGATAAAAAAAGAGCTCGTGATGCGGAACGTCATTGAGGTAGTCGAGGAGACCGAGCTTGATGAATTGATAAAAAAGGGCAAAGGATCGGTCTACTGTGGCTATGAGACAAGCGGGGCGGTTCACATCGGGACGATGGTGACTGTCCAGAAGCTCATTGAGTTCCAAGAGGCCGGCCTTGACGTCATTGTCCTATTCGCGGATATACACACCCTGCTCAACCGCAAGGGAGATGAGGACTGGATTAAGAGGATGGTCGACTACTGGAAGCATTCGTTTATAGCGCTCGGCCTTGACCCGGCAAAGACCAAGTTTGTTTTGGGGTCCGACTTCCAGATGAAGCCGGAATATGTCCACGACCTGCTTTCAATGGCGACCCACATAACAGTCAACAGGGCGACACGCTCAATGCAGCAGGTTGCGCGCGATCTTGATAATGCCCATGTCTCACAGCTCATGTACCCGATAATGCAGGCTGCAGACATCAAGCATCTTGGCGTTGACATATGCTATGGGGGGATTGAACAAAGGAAGATCCATATGCTGGCACGCGAGGAACTGGAAAAGATAGGTTATAAAAAACCAATATGCATCCACACGCCTTTGATAGTCTCGCTCGGCGGGCCGGAGACGAAGATGAGTTCAAGTAAGCCTGAGACGATAATCGCTGTTCATGAGGATGCTAAGAGCATTGAGGAGAAAGTAAAGAAAGCATACTGCCCGCCCGGGAGCGCAGAAAATAACCCCATATTAGACGTATTCAGGTTCTTCATATTTGCAAAGAAAGATAGGATAGTAATCGAGAGGCCTGAGAAGTTCGGGGGCAACATGGAATTCAAGTCTTATGCCGAACTGGAAGCCGCATATAAAAACGGCCTGCACCCTATGGATCTAAAGGGTGCATGCGCCAAATATCTGGCAGAGTACCTTAAACTAGTAAGGGACCATTTTGAAAAGAACCCGGAAGTGCTTAAAGCCCTTAAAGCCTAATCATTAAGACATTAAGATGGTCAAAAGGTTCTTAAGACGCATCTTTAAGCGCAAGATAAGAAAGCCTTTGCGGGTAGCAGAAACCAGGGAGAGCACCATTGATGTTAAACAGTCAAGGGAACTCAGGGCAGAGATGGAGCCTTACAGGCAGTGGCCCAGGCCCCCTGGACTTGAGGGCCTTTAAAAC
>CAYSUP010000050.1:0-5981 GCA_964434205.1 uncultured archaeon
CGCTACAACATCCAAACTGAGTTACGCTACAACATCCAAACTGAGTTACGCTACAGATATTTGTAGCGTAATAAAAAACATACATGAGTCGCCACTGCTAACTCGATTTTCTGGGTGATCTTCCATAACCCTTCATAGCGCATCGTAGGACTCGCGTAGGGGCCCATCCCTGGAAATCGTCTGAGACAAAAATTCAATATTTTGCGCCTAAAATGCACTAGATTTTCCCTCAAAAACATCTAGCAGTAGCCCTTAAATGTCACTGCTCACCGCTCATGTGCAAGGGTCAGCTTTAATACTAAATTCACGCAAAAATATATGGCAATAAGCCAAGTTTAAGGAAATAAAATGACACAAGATTTTAGAAAATTGAAGGTGTATGAAGAGGCCTATAAGCTCTCAAAGGATCTCTACAATGAGATGAAAGACGTGAAGAACAACTTCCGTCTAAAGGAACAACTCTTTGGATCGACGACAGCAATCTGCGCGAATCTTGCTGAGATGTCAGCATTTGATAACAAAAACTCGCAGAAGCAAAAGGTGGCAACGTGCTTAGGCGAAGCAAATGAAACTGAGTTCTGGCTGAACTTCTGCAAGGATGTCAGCTTATTGGACGAAAGTAAGTTTAAGGACTTCGCGAACAGATTGAAGATCACGCGCATGATGCTCTTCAACCTGCACAAGTCAATAGCAAAGGAGGTGAACTAACAATGTACAAGAGGATGATACACGGCAGTTGGTACTATTACCGATCTGAACGAAGAAACGGGACTGTCTACGGCATGTATGTTGGCAAGGCAGTAGCGTAAATTCCCTTTAGTCCGCTTCTTTTCTCAATTTCAGAAAAGCTTCTCCAGCACATACCTCAAGTTGCTCTCGTAGTTCTCCCGCCTACCGACGTATTCAGTCTGTTCTGCGCGTAGCGAGACATCCTTTTTGGTAAGCTGGTACTTTGAGATGCACGACTTGATGTCTTCAATGTCGCGCTCGTTTAACCTACCTATCTTGGTAGCTACAATGTCAATTGGATGGAGTGCGTACAGCCTCAGCTTCTTGAAACTTGTCTTTATTGGCAGGCGTTTGTTCACATAATCATCCGGCAGTTGCTGGCTGAAGACAAGACCGTTTGAGTACAGATCGATCCTATAGCCATGTGGTATACCGCCTAAAGCTTCTTTGAAAACCCCATATGACTCCTCATCGGCGTTGAAGTCTATATCTATTGTCGAGCTCTTTATGCCCAAAAGTGTCATTGCAGTCCCACCAACAGCAGTTACTTCTATGGTGGCCCCCAATTTTGAGTCTACAATCTTCAGAAAGTCCATTAGCTTCTCCCGGTCAAGTGGCATTGTAGAGCTCCATCATTTTTTTGAAATCTTTGAGAGTGTTGCGCGTGCTTATGCCCCACCTTTTTGCGATTGGATTTCCCGTATTACTTGCGGCAGGCTCCCTATAAATCTCAAACAACGCAAGGGCTTGCAGGATATCTTGCTTTTTGCTGAGCTCTGCTGCCGTTTCCATAAGGAAGCCCATCATGCTGGTCAAATTATATTTGATTGCTAAGTGCAGAAGCAGTCGGTAGTTGACCGCATTCTTGGCCAAAAGGACCGGAATTGCTTCTGCTAAGCGGGCGTCCTTCCTGAGCAGGCATGCTGTTATGATGCTCTCCAAATTTATTTTCCTGCCTTCCAGCTTTTCATCGCCAAAGCCACTGTAACCAAAGCGAGCAAGGTTGTAGCGTAACTCACCCCCCTTAATGTCCTCGATTTTGCCCAGCGCAATAGGATCTTTGATCGCAGCAGTCTCAATAGTTCTCCAAAAGCTCTCTGGGTTTGATAAAATGATGCAATCTCTCAAGACGTCCTTGATTATATTTTTCTCGGCAGATTCTAGCCCTTTTTTGAATTCTTCGACAGTCAGTATTAGTGGAACTATCCTGCGGTTGTACTTTTTCTCAAGTTCCTTAAGCTCGGATAATATCCTTGCATGGTCATCCTCTTTTGCAAGGTACAGAATTTCCAGTATGTTCAGCTTCAGGTTTTCTCTGGGCGATATAAGGAGGGTTAAGCCGCCAATGGCTTCCAAAGAGCGAATTATCTCCAATTCACCTGGTTCTTCCTTCAGGAAAGACCGTTTCTTCTCTATTTCCATTATTGACAAGAGCAAGGTCGTTTCTGGATTGCTAAAGTCCAGCGAGACGAGCGAGGTCCTGCCTGCGCTTCGGATGCTAATGAGGCCCTCTGCTTCCAAATCTCGGACCGTGTCATAAACATTCTTGTAATATGCACTGCCGCGCAAGGTTTTCAGGGCACGGGCTATGTCACTTATGGATTGCGGCTCACTTGAGCCCGATGGACCGGTAGGTCCCATTGCTCCATCCGATTGCCCGCTTGGTCCAGTAGGGCCTTGAGAGAGAATCTCTAAGATCCTCAGCTTTGTAGCGTTCATTATGGTAAACTTACTATAATATTATAGTATTAAGTATATAAAGTAACTTTTCCACTGGTCTATAGCGAGCGTTAGCGAGCGGTGACCGGTGGTAGTTGACACACTATTTTTATTTTCGCACCCTATAACAAAGCGCTGAAAAACGATAGGCTAAGAGCAAGGCGCATCCCCTGACCCTTTGTTGAGGACACCAAGCGAAAACCTGCGTATTTCAGATCATTTGAAGGTATGCAACATATGGTAAAAGTGGTCATGGAACTAAAGACCAGCGGTAAGCATTTCACTGCATCTGGAAACAGTTGGGAAGACATACTTAGAATCACTTGTAGCCACAATGCTACAAGCCATATTTCTTAAAAATGCTCCTGGAATCATTCTATCTGGGGATTGCGCTTCTTGCAGTTGGTACTGCAGCCCCTCTCCTCTTTGCCAGCATGTTCGGCAAGAAAGCCAGGGCAGTATCACTTTCCATCCTAATAGCAGGCCTTGTTGCCCTCTCTATAGCGCCAGTATCCGTCCTCATGTCAAATTCTCAATTAGACATCTTTGCTTACTCCTTTATGCCCGGTCTTGATTTCGCATTTTCCATAGACTGGTTATCATCCATTTTCATGCTCCTGGTCGCGACAGTTTCAATAAGCGCTGCGATATACTCCTTTGGGTATGTCGAATCCCAAAAAGGCAATCGCAGGAAAAACCTTCTTGTTGGCCTGATGAGCGCGTTTGCATTCTCAATGATTATGGTTCCAGCGTCATCGACTATGTTCGCATTCCTTTTCTTCTGGGAGCTTATGTCTCTCACCTCTTTTTTGCTTGTGATGTTCGAGCACACAAAAAAGGAGACACAGAAAGCGGGCGTTTTTTATTTCATAATGACCCAGTTGAGCACAGTCTTCCTGCTCATAGGGTTCCTTTCGATTTACCAGGTGACGGGGACTTTTGACATAACCGCGGTGCAGCTTGCCGGCCCGTCTTTCGTATTGGCGTTCTTGGCCCTCTTTTTGGGGTTTGGCATAAAGGCGGGCATCATACCCTTCCACAAATGGCTGCCCTATGCGCACTCCGCAAGCCCCTCCAATATCTCGGCGCTCATGTCTGGAGTTATGATAAAGATTGCAGTATATGGGCTTATCCGATTCTTGCTCTCAGTCCTTTCGCCTGAGCTGTGGTGCGGTGTGCTTATACTGATAGTAGGTTCGGTCTCAGCGCTGCTTGGGGTGATATATGCGCTTAAGGAGCATGACATAAAGAGGCTTCTCGCATATCATAGCATAGAGAACATAGGCATTATATTCATAGGCATCGGCCTTTATGTGATATTCTCGGCTTACGAGCTTCCAGCTCTTGCTGCCCTCGGTCTTGCAGGCGCACTATTCCACAGCGTCAACCATGCGCTCTTCAAGAGCCTGCTCTTCCTGGCTGCAGGGTCCGTAGTACACGCAACGCATACCAGGAACATGGAAGAGCTTGGAGGATTGATAAAACGGATGCCAAAGACCGCTCTTTTGTTTCTGATAGGTGCAATAGCGATATCAGCACTTCCGCCATTGAATGGCTTTGTCAGCGAGCTCATGATATTCCAGGCTTTCCTCCAGTCGTATGCCGTGCCGGACCCGCTGATGGTGGTCCTTCTTATCACCTGCATGTCGGCCCTTGCGCTTACAAGCGCCCTTGCCGCAGCTTGTTTTGTCAAGGCATTTGGCATAACCTTCCTTGGCCTGCCGCGCTCTGAGAAGGCTAAAAACGCTGTTGAGGTCAGCCAGTCGATGATAATAGGGCCGGCGATACTTGCAGGCCTATGCATAATACTCGGCATCTTCTCCTATCAGATACTTGCATTCTCTGGCAATACCCTTGGCATGCCTGACATGTTGCCTATTGGAATAATGTTGCTCTTTACCTATGCAGTTGCATGGGCATTCCTAAGATACACCACCTCAAATGCTTCGCGAGTATCAATGACATGGGGGTGCGGCCAGCCGGCGCTCAATAGCAGGATGCAGTACACGGCATCTGGCTTTTCACAGCCGATAACCCGTATATTTCAGCCAATATACCGGACTAAGAGTGTCAGAGAAGTATCCTTCTTTGACAAGTATGGTGCGATACTAAAGGGTGGGCATGGGGAGATAACGATGATGAAGTTCTTTGAGGAATACCTTTATGCGCCGGTGGCTGCTTGCGTAAACAAGCTAGCCGCAAGGGTCGCAAAGCTGCAGAACGGCGACCTTGACGCGTATATTGCATACGCATTCATCGCAGTGCTGGCGATTCTGATATTCTTGGGAGGTGTATCACTATGAACTCGTCATTCCTCCTATTTGGCGTATTAAATACGCTCTTCATACTGCTCATATCTCCGCTTTTCATGAGCCTTATAAAGAAGGTCAAAGCGTACTCGCAGGGCAGGCGAGGCCCGCCGCTCTTGCAGTCCTATTACACCATTGCAAAGCTCTTCAAGAAAGAGTGCGTCTATTCAGACACGTCCTCAGGCATAACACGGGTTACGCCATACCTTAGCCTTGCAGTGATGCTTGTCGCGTCGCTCTTTGTGCCGGTAGTCTTCATACCCGAGCCATTTGGCGGTATTGGGAATGTCATCTTATTCCTCTACCTTTTGGCACTTGCCAAGTTCTTTACCGCACTCGTCGGGCTTGATGCAGGAAGCACGTTTGGCGGCATGGGAAGCTCTCGCGAGATGAGCATATCTGCAGTCGTCGAGCCGATAACGATAATGGCTTTTGCGGCGCTCGCATTCACACTCGGCACGACAAACCTGCATGAGATGTTCGCCCAGACTTCGCAGCTGTCTGCGGAGCTGGACCCGATGCTCATATTGGCAGTAGTGCCGCTTCTCATAGCTCTCATAACCGAGACTGCCAGGATACCTGTGGACAACCCGGAGACGCACCTAGAACTGACGATGATACACGAAGGCATGATACTCGAGTACTCCGGCCGCGACCTTGCACTGATTGAGCTCTCGCATGCGATAAAGCAGACTCTCCTGGTGGCTGTAGTTGTAAATCTGATACTTCCCTGGGGTCTATTGGTGCCGGCAGGGATCCCATTAATCGCGATAGGTATTGCAATGCTCTTCTTCTTCGTAAAGGCATTCATCGTCTCAGCGTGCATAGGGCTCTTTGAGTCCTCGATTGCCAAGATGCGGCTCTTTAACCTGCCGAATTTCTTCGCGATAGGGTTCTTCTTTTCAATACTCACGATATTGCTCAAGGTGTTCAGATGACTATAATATGCCATAGAAAATGATGCCAGGAATTGTGCTTCCAGAGATTGCCGAAGGGCTCATTGGCGCGCTCTTAGTACTAATCGTCATGACGGGCGCTATCATAGTCACTCGGAAGGACCTGCTCTCGGTCTTATCGACATATCGCCTCCAGTCGCTGTTCCTCGCGTCTATCGCATTCTCGCTTTATGTCTTTGAGAAGAGCGATATGATGCTTTACCTTGCAGTATTGACAGTAGTCAGCAAAGTGTGGTTCATCCCATACTTCATAAAGTGTGTGCAGAAG
>CAYSUP010000051.1:0-5924 GCA_964434205.1 uncultured archaeon
CCAAGACTGACGACCCGGGACCTTCACTGAAAGTGAAGATGCCGATGGCGGGATTACGCAAAAAGTTAAATGCCGACACATGCTTTTAAGGGATAAGAGCGTAATCTAGGCATGGACAAGTTAACCTCCACATGGATCTTTTCAATCCTCCTGCTCTCGCTTATCCATCTGCCCTCTGTCATTGCAGATGGCGTTCCCTTATCCGAAGAGGAATTGCATTTAGGCATACCCTCTCAGAAAGCCGTAATCCATTGGGACGGGCAGGCGGAGCTGATGGTCATTTCCTCAAAAATAACTTCCGATGACATCTCTAATATGGCTTGGGTGTTGCCGATAGAATCCACAAGCAAACCCAGCGTTACGGCAAGCACCTTCACTCTCTTTGAGGCTCTTGTTGATTATTTCAAAGTCCATATGGACCCACAGCAGTATGGAGAGTATTTGATGAATCGTGATGCGGGAGGTGTAGAGGTTGTCGAGTCAAAGAGCATTGGGATTTATAATATTACGATTCTCAAGGCAGATACTTCTGCAGACCTGCTTTCGTGGTTGAACGAAAACGGATATGTTTTTCCTGACGCAGGGCTCCCCGTACTTGAGAAATATACTAACAAAGGAAACATGTACTTTGTAGCCAACAGAATTGACCTCAAAAATATCTATTCCGGCGATATTGCAGCTCTGGAGCAATTTATAAACGCTTCGATCGCTTATGAACGGCGAGACCTAGCAGAAAACCTCTCCGCATTTAATCTTTCCCCACTAGGTGATACCAACTTCTATAACTATAAACTAGGTATTCGCAGATACATAGTAAACCATCTGCAGCCAGAATTTGATAGAATTTCCACTTTTAATGGCGAAAACTATATGCTAAATTCTTCCACCAGCGGATTCAATCAATACCTTTTAGAACACATGAGGGATGGGGCTGTGTTCTATATGGACATCGATGATAACTATTTCGTTAAGGTATACTTCTACCCCGAGATGTACCCTTACGCATCCATTATAGACAAGGAGATGCAAATAGATGCCGTTTTGTATTACAAAGAGCACGTATACTTCAAAGAGCCTGATATATACTCAAAGGATTACGTATCTGACTCTATACGGAGAGTCAGGCTCATGCCGATTGCGTGGTTTAGCGACACACTAGAACAAGGCAACTCGAATCTAGAGCTTGTCGATAGCCAGTCGTTCTATTTTGGTCTGCCCCATTACGAAGAGAAATACAAAATTATGTTGAATTCCAGCGACAGCCGAAATCGTCTATTACACGATGCAGTGTTGGAACGCATGTCGATAGCAGATTCGTATATGGGTGTTGCTGATGATGTCAATGCTGTGCTAAAGAAATACGATAAGCTGGAGCACCTTATCGGTTTACAGACTCTTAGGGAGAAACTGGATGCTGCAGATAGTCTAAAGGGCCATGAGTCAATAGCTGCGAGCATGGAGAATCTTAGTGCGGTTCTCCGGTCTCTCAGAGAAGGTACTGCGACACCACTAGAGATATCTTTCAGGCCAACGCAACCGTACTACCCGCTTGCCATATCAAGCGTCATCAGCGGAAGATCCGTGATTGAAGTGTATTTCCTCTCCGCCTCTAATCTCATGGATTTGAATAATATGCTTGTCAAAGAAATGTCATTGGATGTAGATTCGGGCCTTCGCCAGAATCTATCCGCTTATATCAACATTAGCCCAGAGACAAGATATGCCTCCCGTTTCTCTTGGAGAGGCAATCTGCGGAATTTGAGCCACGATGCTATTTTTGGGTTTCCGGGAACCCCTGTTACTGAGCTCCCCTCTAAGCAAGATTACGGGCAGAGCGGACTATCCAGCACAGAGCAAACCACCACCGATTTGTTCTTAACACTAATCCCCATACTAGCTCTCCTGCTTGCTTTTGCGCTGCTTTATTTGAAAAAGGTTAGGAATCGCTGATTACGGTTCAAATCCCACTAGCTCAATTCACAAAACATGCTAGAGTCGCCACTAAAATAGTAAAACATGCCGATGGCGGGATTTGAACCCACGACTTCTACGTGGCTCAAGCGCTCTTTTGTCCCGGTCCCTGATATTTGGAACCACAGACCCTTATGAGCGTAGCGCTCTAACCAGTCTGAGCTACATCGGCAAAGGCGATAACAAACTAAGCCGTTTGAAGTGTTATTTAGCCGGTGAATCTATAAGAAAGTTAATTTACCACATTCGGCCCGTCCTTTAGCCTGCCCGGGTGGTCTATCCCCTGGATCACCCCGACAAGCCCACCTACAACGTTTGTGCTCCAGACAAATATCAGCCGGTAGAGGAATATTGCCGCGACAGCAACATCGCTTGACATGACAGCACCGAGGCTGCTGCTTGAGACCACTTCATAAACCCCGATACCGGAGGGTATAAACGAAATCAATCCGGCAACAGACGAGATTATATGTATCAAAAGGACCGCGAAGAAGGAAATATTGACGCCAAGCCCCCAAAGTATGGCATAAAGGCAAAAGGCGTGGGCAGCCAGCGGTATGCTAAAAAGCAGTGTGAACAGCACCATCTGCTTTTTGTTCTTCATAAAGAGCTCAAGGGATGAATATGATTTGTCAAACTCAGTCCTAAAGACGCAGTACTCATATGAAATCTTCTTTCTTTTCACCTTATTGTATATCTTATTATAAATGGACACAAGCTTGCATACTATGCGCTCCACAAGCCCCCTATTGGTTATCAGCAAAAACCACCCGGTCGTCAAAAGTATGAATATGCCGACTGCTATTATCACAAGTATTATTGCAGTGCCGGATATCAGGTTCTCCAAGCCGACAAAGGCCTGCACAAGTATCAGCGAGACAACGGAGAACAGGCTTGTCGAAAGGCCCCAGGAAGAGACGTACATGCCAATGGCAGCAAGGGACTTCACATAAGAGACCCTGTAGAATTTTTCAAGGAAATAGGCCATACTGGCTTCGCCCAAAGGCGTTATTGTTGGCATTATGTTGTCCACAAAAGAGCCGAAGATCCATGCCTTTGAGACTGCTGATATGGGCGGTTTTATCCCCATGGACTTGAGGGATTTATAGAGGATAAATATGCAAGTAACCACGGCCAAGAGATAGAACAAATAGCCGAACAAGATCCCCAGCGGGATTACTTTTGATACTGCACCGGAAAAATCCACCCCGGCCCAGTCGGTAATCACAAAGAAACTGGCTATCCACAGGACAAAGACAGCTGCGGTGAACAAATATTTCCTCTTTGACATTTTACGGCCGGGTATTGAACTTTGAAGGATTAAAAACAAAAAGGTGGTTTAGTGGATTTTAGCGGCAATCATGCGCTATTACCTACTTTTACGCCCCTCTCTATCTTGCCTACTCCCTGGAGTATGCCTATCATGCCGCCAAGGAGGTTTGTAGTCCAGACAAATATCAGCCTATAGAGCATAACTGCGGCCAGCACAAGTTCGCTTGTACCCGGGGCTACTGACTCACTGAGCTTTACAACGGCAGCTTCATAGACAAAGAGCCCGGAGGGTATTATGGACAGCATCCCGAGCATTGAGCTTACGACATGGACCATCAAAAGCCCAAAGAAGGGCATATCAACACCAAAACCGCGTATCATGAAATAAAGGCAGATGACCTGGCCCATTTGCGGGATCCAAAAGAGCGCAATAGAGCTTATCAAATGGCGTTTGCTGCTCATGACCCTATCCAGCGAGGCATACGACTTATCAAAGACGACATCATAAACACGGGGGTCAAAGGTCACCTCTACGTGCTTCACCTTGTCGTAAATCTTATTGTAAGGCTTTACTAGCGCATGAACGATCTTTCTCATGAACTCTTTTTTGGTCAGAAGCAAAAGCCATATGGTTGTGGCGCTGCAATAGAACACCAAAGCCAATATTGCAAAGAACAGATACTCATACGGTATCCCGATGACCAGTTGGGAAAGTATTATGGCAACAGTCGCGAATATGCTTGCTGAAACCCCCCAGCTCGTCACATACATGCCTATCCCGGCCAGGGATTTTGAATACTCTATATCATAAAATTTTTCAAGGAAGTATGCGATCCCGGCCTGGCCAAAAGGCGCAACAGTCGGGCCTATATTGTCAATGAAAGAACCAAAGATCCAGCCCTTTGCAACACCCCTAAGCGGTGGCTTTATCCCGGCGTATCTCAAGGCACGATAAAGGATGAATATTCCCGTGCAGACGGCTATAGCGTAAAACAACAATCCGAACAGGATATTAGCGGGCGATACTTTCAGAAACGTGCCCAGCAGATCATACCCGCCCATGCTGGAAGCAGTGTAAAAGCCGAATATCCATAGCACGAAGACTACGGCTGTGAAGAGGTACCGCTTTGACATTTTTGGGCAACTTATTCTTGTTTCCAAAAAGAAAAACCCCTAGTAAGCCTTTTAAGTAAAAACAACCTAATATTAGGCTTTTTTGGGCTGGTAGATCAGTTCGGTAGATCACTCCCTTGGCATGGGAGAGGCCCCGGGTTCAAATCCCGGCCAGTCCACCTTACTTCCTCTTAGCTTAAACTCAGTGGCATGGCCGTACTCGCCGGTCATATGCCCAAAGGATGCGTCCACCGGTTCGTCCCGGCCAGTCCACCTTACTTGTTCTTGGTTTATTCCCATGAACCAGCTTCATTCTTACCTGAACAAGTGCTCAAGCGAACTTGCTAATATTGCTGTTGCGACTCCAAAGAGCGCCATTTTCGAGCCAGCTATTACAATGTTCTCTTTAGACAGCTTGCCTATATAGATTCCAAGCCCAAAGAGCAATACCAGCGTTATGAATGTGGCGACCATTGCAGCATCCTGCAAGCCCAGGACTACAAACGGTGCTATGGGCACTATTGAGCCGATTAACGTTGCCGCCCCGTCGAGAATGCCCCCCTTCATTATCTTCTTCCTTTCCTTCTCGTAGATCTTTGTGTGCTTCAGCTTTATGTCTGACCCTACCATAGCCTTCTCATATTTAGCAAGTTTCAGCATCACATCTGCCCTTTCTGCGGTCATGGCACCGACGATATTTGAAAGCGCATTTGCCATCGCCCCGCCGAGGCTGGCTGCAATTATGACTTTCGGGTCTCCGCTGAAGGAAGCTCCAAGAACTATTCCGAGGCTTGACATCGACCCGTCAATCAGTCCCCGGGTAACGTGTCGGATGGGCATTTCAGTCTTTAGTCTTGGGTTTTAAGTCTTGTCTAGGCACTTAGTCTTGCGGAGTCTCGACATCCTCGATTATCTCCTTTCCGGCTGCGACACTGTCCACGCTGTGTATCGAGCCGCCGTGCGAGCCCACTATCTTTTCAATAGCCTTTATGTTAAGGTCGGTGCCCTCAAGGATTATCTTTATGTTTGTGGCTTTCTTGTCAAACTCATTGACAAAAGAGCTTACGCCCGTCGCGCCATTGACATCACCCAAATCCTGCGTGAGTTTTATTACATCAGCTGCGCTGGGTATTACGACGTCCAACACCAATCTTCGTATTTTTGACATAGTGATTTAGTGGTTTGAGGAATTAAAATCTCTTCCGTGCGCCCGACTTGTCGCGGCTGTAAAACCCAAATTCACCGCCTGCCAGCTGCTTGCCGGAAAATATCGGCCCGTCCTTGCAAACCCTTAGCCCGCCGTTGTCAATGGCGCATGAGCCGCAGATGCCAATGCCGCACTTCATGTACCTCTCAAGGCTTGCCTGGCAAGAGATTTTTGCCTTGGCGCATGTATCTACTACCTTTTTCATCATCCTTTCAGGGCCGCATGTCAAAACGAGGTCATAACCGCCGTATTTTAGGGCACCTTCAAGCAGGTCGCAGGCATAGCACTTCTGCCCAAACGAGCCGTCGTCTGTAGTGAACGTGACCTTAATCCCGGCCTTTTCCAGCCGCTTTTTGAAGCT
>CAYSUP010000052.1:0-5893 GCA_964434205.1 uncultured archaeon
CTCCTGCAACGTTTCAGGGTGGCGGATGGGATTCTTCCACGGGCACAATGAAGGGCACCTATAAGATAAATATCATTTCAAAAAAGATTAGTATCGATGCTACAGTTACAGTTGGAAAGGACGTTAGCAGGACCCAAATGAGATCGCCCCAATTGGGCATTGCTTACGAAAAGACACAAATAAACCCTTATTGGGAGCGAGTCGCCTTCTCCGAATCAGAGAATATACCCCAGACTAACCTTAAGTGGTTCCAAATTGAGGCAATGACGCCTGAGGAGATGGGCGCTTCGTTCGAGGCTAAATGCAGATATATCAAGAGCATTTCGGATAGCGAGTTTGAGGTCTCTCCGAGTGAAGTAATCGGTCTTGGGGCTGTTATCCCTACTGCCCTGAATGAGTCTTTCAAAGCATGTTCCCTTGCCGAGTGCAATGACCGGTGTGACCAGATTGCCAAGGGCCGTACACTTTTTAGGACCACGTTCGAGGGGCCTGTAGGTTCTTGCGACAGTATATGCGCCTGCTATTACGACCATTACTAATCGATACTTAAGTTTCTTATTTTGATTTTTGCAAGCTAGATGTACCAATAATCCTTTAGCCCTTGTCAGCAGACCGATTTTGTAGCCATCCGCATCTAAGCTAGCAGGTCCAGCCTTATGAGCATCTTTTGCGCCTCGTAGTCATGGTTCCTGTACCTCCTGCCCCGCTCCATAAGGCTGGCGTAGAACTTCAGCAGTTTCCCGATGAACTTCTCGTCCATCCTCGAATCCTTGGCCAAAGACCTCGCAAGTTCCGGCGTTGATATGACCGATGCGATTTCGATTAGGCCGCATATGACGTCATCATAAGTGTCGCCCTTTGAGCCCATGGCCCTAAGCCTGTTCTTAGTGTCCTCCCTTAAAGATATGCACACATTACTCTTTGTCATTTTTTACCCCCTTGTCATTTTTTACCTCCCGACCTTTTTACTATCGTGTTCGCCTAGCATTCTTAGTATTATCGACTCGTAAGAGTCGCCCATATGGCCGATGTTTGCAAGCCTCCTTTTTGTCTCCGGCGTTATCTGGATGCTGCTGTACTTTTTCATCGTTTGCTTGCCCCTTTTGGATATTTACTTAACGCTTTCACATATAAAAATATAATCTCTATAGAAAATTTATTAAATATATTGTTTTTATACGCACTACGTCTATATTAGACGAGGCACTTAGTCTTCACCGGATAAGTGTCTTACAAGGGGTGGGCACATGGATGCGGAATCGCTGATCGACTACGCATATGTAGTGGAGCTTGCAGCTTCCTTCTTTCTGATGTTCAAGTCTATATGGAAGCCCATAACCAACCTTAAGCTTGAATATGCTTCTCTCCTGGCCGGGCTTGTTATGCTAAACGGACTATTTCTACTGCGCTTCCTTGAAGATTTCAACCTTGCGCACTTTGGCCCCATAAACAACGTTGTTTTCATCTTGTTCTTGGTAGTCGCAATATATGTCGTCTGGCGGTTTGAGAAGACTGTACGTGAACTGTCCAAAAGAGAGCGCATACTCGTTCTTGTGTCAAGCTGCGCTCTACCTGAGCGCCTTACGCGGGTGATGAGCGAGATGCGCGGGAAAGTCTGCTACATCTCCCTGACAAACGCTTGCCCGCACTCAAAAGAGCTCTTTGAGCGTGTTGCAAAGAGCGTAAGCAAGGTAAGGTTCCTTGCGGTTTCCGAGGGCGATGGCATACCTGAGGACGAGATAAAGAGCCAGCGGCTCCTTTTGTCAAAGCTGCTAATGAAAGTCGTCGAGAAGAAGTATGACTACATACTTATCGATGACTTGTCCTCATTCGGATTAAAGAGCGCGGAGCTTGAGCAGTGGGTTTCAAGGATAACGAACGTGGCAAGAAAAATGCGCACAGGAATAATCTTCCTTTGCAACAAGGATAATCTCGCCCCTGACACCATACTTGACCTCGAGATGTTCATGGACAAGACGATAAAATAGCACTGGACCATATGATGTTAAACAATAAACCAAAGACGAAAATGAAACGCATACTGGTTGTGGACGACGAGCCGAACATACGAAAGGCACTCGGGCTATTGCTGCGGTCTGAGGGGTTTGAGGTCGACTTTGCCGGCGACGGCGAAGAGGCCCTCTCAAAGCTGAAAGGGCCAAAGCCCGATCTTGTGCTGCTGGACATGTTCATGCCTAAGCTTTCCGGCAGGGCAACACTCGAGAAAATAAGGGCAAATCCGAAGCTGGCAGACCTGAAGGTAATCTTTTTGACAGTAGCCCTTTTCTCGGAAGCGGGGAAAAAGGGCTTAAGGGGGCTGGGGATCTCCGACTATGTGACAAAGCCCTTTGAGAACAACGACCTAGTGGCCAGGGTAAGAAAGGCTTTAAAGACATGATCATTGAACGAATGCATAAGACGGAAGACCGAAGATGGCAGACTGAGCAACCCCAATGGGCCGCACATGCGCCTAGGCCAAACGACCTCCAGAGTTTCTTAGACCTTGCAGGAACTATGTTCGTAGCCATGGACCCCAAGGGTTATATCACGTTGATCAACCGCAAGGGGTGTGAACTTCTCGGTTGCGACCATTCGGAAGTAGTCGGAAGGAACTGGTTTGATAATTTTGTTCCACCAAACGAGCGCCGTAGAGTAAAAAAGGTCTTCAGGCTCATCATGTCAGGCAATGTCACTCTTGTTGAAAACTACGAGAATCCCATAATCACGAAAGGTGGCGAAGAGCGGCTGATACTTTGGCACAACGCCGTAATGCGCGATGCTCTCGGGAACATCACCGGTGCGTTCTCGTCAGGCATGGACATCACTGAACGCAAGGCCAATGAAAACCGGTTGCGCGAGTCTAGGACGAAATACTCCACCCTTGTAGAGAATGCAAATGATGGCGTTGTCGTTCTCCAGGATGGCGTAATAAAGTTTACCAATCCAATGATGCTGAAGATGTCTGGATTCTCCACGGAAGATGATTTATATGGCAAGAACTTTTTGGCTTTCGTTGCGCCCGAGTTTCGGATTCTCGTTCAAGAGTTCTATGCACAGAGACTTTCCGGCAAGAAGGTCCCGCAGAGATATGAGTTGAAACTGCTCTCAAAGGATGGAAAGCCCCTGGCTGTCGAAGTCAGTGGTTCTTTGATTGAGTACGAGGGAAGGCCGGCAGACATGGTCGTCGTCAGGGACATTACCGAACGCAGGAAGGCTGATGATGCACTTCGCGCCAGCGAGGAGAGGCTACTAGAAAATGTCTCCCTGTTGAATTCCATAATGCACTCCACTGCAGACGGGCTTCTTGTCATCGATGTGGGCGGGAAGGTAGTCTTCCATAACGAGCAGTTCAGGAAATTATGGCGAATGCCCCCAAAGCTAGTGAAAACAAAAGATGACAAGAAACTGTTGGCATATGCCGTCAACCAGCTCGCAGAGCCGGAAGAGTTCTTGAAAAAAGTCAATTACCTTTATGCCCATCTGGCAGAAGAAAGTTTTGACACCATCCGTTTTAAAGATGGGCGCGTCTTTGAAAGGTATTCCATGCCCCAAAAAAGGGGGGAACGGATAATCGGAAGAGTCTGGAGCTTTCGGGATGCTACAAAGCGCAAGAGTGCTGAGATGGAAGTGCTCAAAAGGAATGCAGAGCTGGAACGCGCTTATGGGGGACTTAAAGCCCTTAATACAATCAGGGAAGACTTCACAAACACCATCTCTCATGCGCTTAAGACCCCCCTCACTTCCATAATGAGCTTTGTGTCCTTGATGAAGGACGGCAAGACGGGCCAGCTTACAGAATTGCAAAGCGAGGCGATAGCAGCCATCGAATCTGAATCGAACCGGCTTTTCATGCTCGTTAACAACATACTTGACTCATCCCGGGTGGAGACGGATACCTTTCGGATAATCAAGCGGCGTGACGACCTGCGCTCTGTCGTTGAGATGGCGATAAGGCGGTTGTCCACTTCGGCAAAAGCCCACGGGAACAAGATGGGCCTCCAGTCCCCAGCCAAGCTGTATGCAAGCTTTGACAGGTCTTGGATAGAAAAGGTCCTGGACAATGTAATAAGCAATTCAATAAAGTTCACGAAGAACGGTGAAATACTGATAAAGCTGCAGAAGACGGACGATGCAGTCAGGTTCAGCCTTACAGACACGGGCAAGGGCATAACGGATACTGCCCTTCCGCACATCTTTGACAAAATACTTCCAGGGCCATCAGCAGACCGGTACGGGAACAGGCCTTGGGTTGTATATCTCAAAGAGGGTGATAGATGCGCACGGCGGTAGGATAGGTGCTAAGAGCAATGGGCCAGAGAAGGGCGCTACAATATGGTTCACATTGCCTTACATGAATCACAAGAAATAGTTAGCCGATAATCCTCTTCTATGGGTAAGGCTTAACCTTTTCTTATGAGCAAGGCTTAACCGCGATGTCCCTAACCCAAGAAACAACATTGCGGTTAGCCGATAATCCTTTCTTATGAGCAAGGCTTAACCGCGATGTCCCTAACCCAAGAAACAACATTGCGGTTAGCCGATAATCCTTTCTTATGAGCAAGGCTTAACCTTTAATTCACACAGCCTCTCGTCAAGCGGCATTGTCTTTTCCCATTTGTGCTGGAAGTAATGGCCGAGGGCCTTTATGAAATACGGGCTGTTTATCATAAGGCCGGTCTCTGCATGGTGGCCGCCGCCCTCTTCATCGCTGTGGAGTATAACGACCCCCTTCTTGTCATCGGAAAGGACGAATCTTGCAGAAACAGAATTGCCGTGCTGTATCAGCAAATCCTCGACAGCGTCGCGGACTATCTCGGCATTGGACTTTGTTATCGGTGCAAGCAGTCGCACATCAACGCCCCGCTTTGCCGCCTTGCATAATTTTTCCTTGTGCCTGAAGAGCTTTCTTACAATCCCTTTCTCCGACGTTGCTGCAAGCACTTTAGTCTTTGACTCGTCAACCAGCTTATCGATCGCGTTATAAATGTTATCCCGGCCGCGCAGTATCCATACCATCTCCTCATCGCCGCCCACATCCTTCAGGTTCTTTTGGAGCTCTGCATGTATGTCGGATATCTGCTCTATCTTTGCCTCAAACTCGCTCTTTGCCTTATCCTGCAGTCTTCCCATGACCTCAGGAAGTGCAACTGGCTTGAACTTTGACGGGCGGGTGGATGTGGAAATCGCAAAGCCCTGCTTTTCCAGGCTCCGCAAGACCTCATAAACCTTGGCGCGCGGTATCCCGGATTTCTCAGCAAGCTTTCCTGCTGTGCTTATGCCCGAAGAAACAAGCGCAAGATAGGCTTTTGACTCATATCGGTTCAGGCCGAGTTTTCTGAGTATCGCTATTATCTTCTCCATCTTATAATAATTTAATGCTACTCTTTTACAAGCACAAATATATAAATGGTACTACAACCTGGGGACAACTAGCCCAAAAACTCGTTTTTATATTTTTAACGTAATAGAAGGGTTAGTCGGATGTGCAAAATGAAAAAGTTTCTAATGGCGTTTGTCGCTTTCGCAGTAGTGTTTTTTGCAGCCTCGGCCAGCGCATCTGCGATATATTATGGAGGTGGGAACAACTATTACGCGAATCCCGGCGGCTATTACTACGCGCCCGCAACGGCAGTCAACGTAAACTATGTTTCCCCGGGGTCGTACTTCTACGCGGGTTACTACAGCGGGTCTTACCCATACTCTTATTATAACTATCAGCCGTATTACGCCTATCAGTCTTATTACACTTACCAGCCGTATTACAACAATTATCCGCAATATTATTACCAGCCCGTTTACCAGTGTTACAATAATTGTTATTGGGTAGGCGGATACTACAACTGCGGGTGTTGACCTGCCCATCAGGCCTTAGAACTGCCGATCATGGGATTTC
>CAYSUP010000053.1:0-252 GCA_964434205.1 uncultured archaeon
GTTTCTTCTCAACGGGCGCTTTCCTTTGATTCATCTTGCTTCTAATGCTTTTCGGTTTCTATGTGTCGAGCCGTTTTTAAATAAGTGAACGTCGTAATGCGTGCTGTTAGGCGCAGGCCTGCTTTTTGTGATTCGTTCAGAAACCGTACTTGTCCCTTCGCAATTTAAAAGCCTCCTCGCCACCCTCCATAACCTTTGTGATCTCCTCTCGCACATCTGTGACATCAATAGCGCCTTGAGTCTTGATAATAC
>CAYSUP010000053.1:262-5852 GCA_964434205.1 uncultured archaeon
ATTCTGTAATCGCAGCATATAACCAATTCAGCATCTCCGTTTACAACAAGATTGGCATTGTGGCTTGAGAAAATGAGCTGTCGTTTTGGTTTGGCCTTCCAAATGTGCTCAACTACTTTGGAGATTACTTGATTGTCGAGGTCGTCTTCGGGCTGATCGATTACTAACGGTGGGCCTTCTTGGCTAAGAAGCGCCCACAAGAGTGCTGTCGCTTGTTGTCCCGCAGAAGCATCTGCAAAAGGAATATAGTCCGCTTCACGAGCTCGGTACTCAAAAAGCGGTTGATCATCAAGAACGACAAGAGACAGATCAAGCCAAGAATCAATCGTTAGCTTGGCAGATATCTTTTGCGTGTCTGCTTGTGAGAAACCAATCTTATTGAGCACAGGAGTAAGTGGAAGGGAGGAGGTTTGGTTACTATCCTTTGGCAGTAGTGCTAGTTGCTCAAGCTCGGTCAAGAGGCTTGACCATTCAGCGATAGGATCCGCAAATGATATTATGTGCTCGAATGCCGATTCAACCTTGGCTGAGCGAATATTCGTACCTGCGAGAATTGATTTTAGCTTGGCGGAAGCACTATCAGAATTCGCACATTTCTTAACACTTGCCCTGATGAGGCCATCTGACAGACTCGTCAGAAGCTGGCATTGAGTTTCCAACTTTTGAGCCCGATCCCGGTGAAGTTGCTCCCATTGCTTTCGTAGCTC
This sequence comes from uncultured archaeon, assembly GCA_964434205.1. GTDB lineage: Archaea > Altiarchaeota > Altiarchaeia > JAFGQM01 > JAFGQM01 > JBFYKJ01. Next base: position 970 of record CAYSUP010000053.1, read on the forward strand.
AGCGTATCGTGGCTCTGGTTGTCCTATGCTTTCCAATTCAGTAGTTAGACTGGCGGTTTCGGAGCGTAGCGACTTTAGCCGATTCTCGAGTGCTGCCAATTGATTCAGTGTTGTCTGTTGGGCTGACGATTTCACCTTTGATGTCTCATATCTTGCTTGATAAGCTTCCTTTGCCTGGTGCCATTTTGAGATAGACTGACTTACCGGGTCGGTTGGATTGGCAAGGCGGCTCAATTCAATTGTCAAAGCACTCAAATGTTTTTGGGCGGTTCGGAGAATATTCTGAACGCTATTGGCGACATCAGCGACTAATTTCCTATCTGGCAGGCCGGGAAAAGAAGTGGTTGCGAGTTGAGCAAAATCAGGTTTAGGAATAGTAATTTCCGAGAGGGCTTGATGCGCTTGTTCAACCGCTCCGGTCAATCGGTTCACGTAGTCGTCTGCTTCTTCATATGAAGACTGCAGAGAAATGATTTTCTGGTCTTCTTCGTCGAGGCCACGCAACCCAGCTCGAAGCTTTTTGACTTGCTCTTCTAAAGAGAGCAACTCGGTTTGATTGTCGCTGAGTCGCTTCTGGATCTGTCGTTTGTGCAATACACGACTAAACTCCGATCTAATCTCAGTGATTGAAGTGCTAAGAGCCTTTGAAAGGGCATCTAATTCTGACTTGATGCCTTGCCGAACAAACCGATTCAGTTCTTCGAGTTTGACCCCTACTTGGCTCAACTGTTTCTGACTGTAGGACTGGATGGGAAGCAGAGACCGGACATCGCTTTCTTTGCAAGGTGTGTAACTGGCGTCGGCTATCTTCAGAAGAAGCTCAGTTGTTGCAGCATTACGGCGAACAGTATGTGGAACCCCGTTTAGCAGAAAACTTGTCTGGACAGTGCCGCCAAGAGATACCAAGGTCTTATCTATCAAACTTCTTCTCTTAGTCACATAGTTTGAGTTATCCTCATCGGGGTAGCTGGCGGGTGGCTCATCGCACAGACCCCAACGCAAATACTCAAGAATTGTTGACTTGCCTGTGCCTCTTCCACCGATGATGGCGTTGTATTGAGGATTGAGTTCGATGACGACTGGGCCGAGAAACTTGCTATTCGATACTTGAACAGATGTTATTTCAATCGGCGGTATATAAGGTTGGATGTGTGTTATTCTGGATTCCTGCGCTAGACAGGCTTGGCGCAGCGCTTCGGCGGTAGGAGTAGCCCACTTAACCCAAGTACTTGGTGTTCCTAATTGAGCGAGGGCTCTTGACCGAGCATCGGAAGTTTGAAATACGGCAATTCTCTTGTGGCCATATTCGGCATTCTTACCACCAATTATTCCTCGATTTCCATCACCAAGTTGTGTAATCTCGCCATCAAGGTATCCTCCTACACAGGGCATTTCTTTATAGTGGCCTGCGTGCCCGCTGCGAAGCAACGTTGATGTCCCTCCATCGCTGACATTTGGCAGGACAATGTATCGTCCTCTGAGGAATTCGTGTCGATCTATAAGCTCATAGAGTTCTCGAAAACTCTTAATCTCTTCAAGCCGTTGTGTTTCAGCAGTTCGTGGATCGTCATCGGGAGCCTGCGTTATCGCTAGAGCTGTTAATGCCAATGAAAAGAGATCGGTGGGCAGTTCGGCATCGAAGATAATCAGCGCTTGACAAGGTATTCCAAGCGTAAGCTCCATCCCAGGAAACACTACAAGCCGCTGATGTTCGTCCAGAGGGTTCCCGTCTTTATCCTTCTCGTTCTTTGCGGCTTCTCGAATCAGAGGCACGAAGGACATATCATGGTGATCTGTGATCGCTACGGCACCAACACCCTTTGTCCGGCAGGCAGAGACAAACTCCCGTGCATATTCTCGCTTTTCGTCAAGAGTCGCAGGTCGAGTACCTTGCCACTGTCGATCTCTGGGAGAATGAACTTGAAAATCACAATTGAAGAAGTGAGCACCTTTATCCATAGCTATCCTCTTGTTTTCCTGCCTTCGGGAATGCAGGACTGGCAGGGCTTTTCACTGACCTTCCTAAAACCTAAATCTTCGATTAGTACTCCCTTCCCTACCGGGAAGCATCCCGAAGCCTGCCGAGCGAGCGGAGCGAACGATGTCCCGCCTATCTCGTTTGCAGGCCAAAAGAAATGCGAAACATTTGTTGAGTAGCCTTTTGCTTTTGGCCTGTTGTTATCTGCTGCTGCTGGCTGCACTCCTTATTATGGGTTTTTGAGTACCTCATCATGGTCTCCAACGACACGTAGCAATATCGACTCGCCATCATATTGCCAAGTCATGCGAATCGCCATATTGATGCTGCATTCAAAAATGTTGTCGGTGCCCTGAACCTTCTTTGTTCTTAATGACGGGTGATGAGGATTCTTGCTCATCAAATCTAGTTTCTTGTGCAGGGTCTTCTGTTCATCTTTAGAAAGCTGTCTATAGGATTTCTTAAACCTCTCTGTAAAAATGAATTCCATCGCTTATAAATCCAGCTTCTCTATTAGTTCTTTCACGTCTTTGGCCTTTTGCACCCTGCCGTGTTTGATATCGTCATCAGCTTCCCTCTCCATTTCCTGCCATTTCTTAGACCAAAACCAGGATTGTGATCTATCAATAACAAGAACGGGTTTGATGATGATCTTGTCGTCCTCTATAATGATGTCCAGATTATCGCCTTCCCGCAACTTCATTTTCTTTACGACTTCGCTAGGCAACGTTACCTGCGATCGGCGTCTCAGTTGTGTGATCATAGTACCATCTCCTGATCTGAATTTCCTACATTCGTATTATATCATAATTCAGATTTTAGTCAACCGCTTCTGACGTTTGCTTCTTAAGCACCACGTGGCTGCCGCGCTGCCGTGTCTTCTCGAAGCCCAAACGTTCCAGTGCGTTTGGTGGGCCAGCCCACCCTACTTGGCTATAACATGAATTTTAAAAGAGGCTAAAGGATTTTTGCGGCAAGCTATCAGCGATCAGCTTTTAGGCTTCCACACAAACAAAGTAAGACTCTCAATGTGATACGTCTGCGGGAACATATCGAGAGGCTGAGAACGTACCAGGTCAAAGCCTTCCGCCTGCAGGTAGTTTATGTCACGGGCCAAGGTGGCCGGGTCGCAGGAGATGTAGAGGATTCTGGAGGGCTTCAGGAAGGGAAGCCTCTTTATTATGTCCCGGCATCCCTGGCGGGGTGGGTCGAGCAGGATCAGGTCGAAGCATTGTTTCTCTCTTATGAGCATGTCAATACCTGCTGCGACCTCTTCCTGCAAGAAGGTAATATTATCGAGCCTGTTTACGGTCTTATTGAAAATGGCGTTTTTTACACTTAAAGGATGCGCTTCTATCCCGGTTACCTCTTTAGCTTTTCCGGCCAGGGGCAGGGTAAAATTACCCATGCCGCAGAAGAGGTCCAGTGCCTTATGATCTGATGAAACACCTGCCCACTCCATGACTTTGGTGATGAGAGTATCATTTTGCGCTGTATTTACCTGCGCGAATACGCCCGGGAAGAGAAAGTAGGTAAGGCCGCCTCCTTCCCGCACGGAAAACTTAAGGCTTTCTTGTGCTGTGCGGTCACCTTGGCCGGAAAGACCAGGACGCCCCTGAAACACGGCCTTTTTTATATGGGGTATCTTTCCAGCTTGAAGCAGAACAGCATCTCTAGCGGCCTGCGAAAGCGGCCTGGCGGTGTGCAGGATAAGTACCCCCTGGACCTCTTCAGGGCTGACTATAATTTCGATCCCGGCCAGCTTTTGCAAAGAGGATAAAGGGAGGGCGTCTTTTATGTCCTTTATTATCCGGTTGATCAGGTAATGGGCAATTTTGCACTCTTCTATCTCCACGATTTCGTATGAATGTGCAGCGAAAAAGCCGATCCGGCCTCCTTTAACATGCAGTCGCACGCGGTTCCGGTAACCAAAGGCCTCCGGGGAGGGAAGGATAGGCAGGATTTTTTCGCCGGCAACGTGCACTATGCGGGCCAGGGTCTCCCGGAAGATGTCTTCTTTAAATAAAAGCTGGTCCTGATAGGCGATATGCTGCCACTGGCAGCCCCCGCAGCGGCCAAAGTGAGGGCAGGGGGCCGGGGTGCGCCCGGGTGATGGGGCGAGAATCCTGACGATCAGCCCCTTATCATAATGCTTTTTACTTTCCTGGATGCGGGCCTCAATTACTTCCCCAGGGAGCGTAAAGGGGATGAACACTACCTTGCCGTCTGTGCGGCCCAGTCCGCTTCCTCCGTAAACCAGACGTTCTATGGTGACAGTTTTGATCGGCATTATGGAGCAGAATACAGCCTTCAGCTTTAAGCTTTAGATTTTGAGTTTTCAGCTTCCCTCCGTCCGACGTCCAGGCTGGACGGGCAAAGATGCCGCACCACACAGCGTTTGCATCCCGGGGCCCGGGCCTTGCATATCTTGCGCCCGTGGTCAATGAGGACGTAGGAAAGATTGAACCAGTATTTTTTAGGGATAACGGCCATCATATCTCTTTCGATCTTATCCGGGTCAGTTTCTGTAGTAAAGCCCAGTCGATAAGCCAGCCGGCGGACATGGGTATCCACGGCTATGCCTTCCACGATGGCAAAGGCATTGGAAAGGACGATGTTGGCCGTTTTTCGGGCCACGCCGGGCAAGGTGATGAGTTCGTCCATGGTTTGTGGAATCCTGCCGCCGAACTTATTTAATATCAGTTCACAACAGGCCTTTATGTTTCTGGCTTTATTCCGGAAAAAGCCGGCGCTCCTGATGGCCTCCTCAAGCTCCGGTAAGGAGGCCCGGGCATAGGACTCAAGAGTAGGATATTTTTTAAACAGAGAAATCGTAACCTTATTTACCCGTTCGTCGGTACACTGGGCCGAAAGTATCGTTGCTACCAGCATTTGAAGAGGGGTA
>CAYSUP010000054.1:0-5826 GCA_964434205.1 uncultured archaeon
GTTCGTAAGAACCCCTCTTCATTTTCATCACTCATCACAAGTTTCATCAAATCACAAGTTTCATCAAATCACAAGTTTCAAAGATCGCCATGAACCCGTTATCAACAATAATCATAAGCAGGATGCTTGCAGAGGCAAAAAGGCAGTAAGCGCCGGCCAAGATGCTAGCAGCCTAGAGCAAGATGAACACTATCGAGAAGATAGAGACCCTCGGAGGGGCAGCGAAGTACGACGTCTGTGCCAGCACTTCCTGTTCGAACGCAGCTGCAAAGCGCTCAAGTAAGGGCACGGAGCGCGTAGGCGATCTTGCAGCGCCCGGAATATGCCACTCCTTCACACCCGACGGCCGATGCATCTCGCTCTTCAAGGTCCTTATGACAAATTCTTGCATAGGTGACTGCAAGTACTGTGCAAACAACTGCGAGGCGAAAACCCGTCGGGCCGCCTTTGAGGCAGACGAGCTTAAGGACGCTTTTCTCAGCCTTTACCACCGCAACTATGTTGAGGGGCTCTTCCTCAGTAGCGCTGTTGCAGGCGGACCGGATATGACTGAAGAAAGGATGATTGAGGTGGTGGAAAAGCTACGGCTTAAGGAAAATTTCCAAGGTTACATACACCTGAAGGTCATGCCCGGGACAAACAAGGACCTGATAAAGCGCGCAACAGAGCTTGCAAACAGGGTATCCTTAAACCTTGAGGCGCCAAACAGGACCCGGTTTCAGGAGATAACTACAACAAAGGACTTCGGGATAGACATGATACGACGGATGCGCTGGATAGAAGATGCCCTCGACAAAAGGCACTCCTCAGGCCAGACTACCCAATTCGTCATCGGAGCTTGTGCTGAAAGCGACTTTGAGGTTTTATCCACGGTAGACGATCTGTACCGAAAAATCAGCCTAAAGCGCTCTTATTTCTCGGCTTTTATGCCCGTCGGCGGCACGCCGCTTGAGTCAAGGAAGAAGACTCCGCTGGTGAGGGAGAACCGTTTATACCAGTGCGATTTTTTGATGAGGAAATATGACTTTGACCTAAACGATTTTGTCTTTGACGAAAATGGCTTTTTGGATCTGCGCGTTGACCCCAAGATGGCAATTGCTTTAACTGACAAGGAGAGCTTCCCCCTGGACATAAACGGGGCATGCTATGACGAGCTTTTGAAAGTCCCTGGCATTGGACCGCAGTCAGCGACAAGGATAATCAGGATGCAAAAAACGGGCTTTCAGTTCTCAAAGCTGTGCGAGCTTAAGAACCTGGGCGTTGCCATAAAGCGCGCGCAGCAGTTCATAACCATAAACGGTGCAAGGCAGTCCAGCCTGTGCGAGTTTTCGGTTCCAGCTGCCACCCAAATTTCAAAATCCTTATCTCCAAAATCTTTATCCAATTTTCAAAACCAAAATGCAGCAGTCGCACAAAGAGCTCTTTGCTAGGATAGCATATTACAAGAGGCACAAGGAGTTTGATTCCGGGCTAGTGTCAAAGGTGCTTAAGCAGGCCGACGAGCACGGTGCAGAATATGTGATCTCCAATATCTCCGATGAGTCGCGGGAGCTTTATACAAAGAGCCGCGAGGTCGGCTGCGAGAGCCACCGCGCGCAGGGCTTTCTCAGATTCAGCGAGGCCGGCGAGGCCTTAATAGCAAAGGCAGAATTCGAGCACGACATTATCGACATAGTCCTTGACCATTTCATGAAGCGCTTCCCGAGAAAGAAGCTTGTGATAATAAGCCGGGGCAAGGCATATGTCGGCGAACGGGGGCTTGTTGTTATCGAGGATCCCTTCAAGTACAACTTCGGGGACGTGAGCATCAAAAGAGCGGCCGATTTAGACTGGCAGGCCTACTACGACTCGCAGTATATCGAGGCCCGCAGGAACCGAAAGCTGGCCATGAGCCACGTGCCGAAAAAGATATGGAAGAAGTTTGGCATTGCGGAAGGCAACAAGATAGACAAAGGGATAATCGCATGCAAACTTACAAGTTTTATATGAATATCATCTAAATCTGCATGATTTCTCTGGGCATTGAAGGCACAGCGCATACGCTGGGCGTTGGCATAGTAGATGACGATAAAATACTGGCCAATGTCAACAAGACATATAACCCTGAAAGCGGAGGCATACACCCACGGGAAGCCGCCAGGTTCATGGCTGACAATTTAGGCCCAGCTATCCGAGAGGCCATAGAGAAAGCAGGTATTGATAAGAACGACATATCCGTCGTATCATTCTCGCAGGGTCCCGGCCTTGGGCCTTGCCTCTCGAACGTGGGCGTCGGGGCCCGCGCATTGGCGCTTTCCCTGGACAAGCCGATAATCGGTGTCAACCACTGCGTTGCGCACATAGAGATTGGGAACATGATTGCGCAATAGGAGCATCCCGATTGGGTTCAGCCGCTGTTCTTATACGTCTCTGGCGGAAACACCCAGATACTCATGTTCAAGGAAGGCAGATACCGCGTCTTTGGCGAGACACTTGACATTGGCGCAGGCAACATGCTTGACAAGTTTGGCAGGAGCGCAGGCCTTGCCCACCCGGCAGGCCCGAAGATTGAAGAGCTGGCAAAAAAAGGCACTAACTACATACAGCTCCCCTACGTGGTAAAGGGCAATGACCTTTCTTTCTCGGGTCTTTTGACAGAATCATTCAAGCGCCTGCAGAATAATAAAATAGAAGACGTCTGTTACTCTCTCCAAGAGACCTCCTTTGCGATGATGGTCGAGGCCACAGAGCGCGCGCTTTGCCACTTAAAGTCAGAGTGCTTCCTTCTCACTGGCGGCGTCGCAAACAACAAGCGCTTGCAAGAGATGCTGAAGATCATGGCCGATGATAATGGCGTACTGTTTTCAGTTCCGCGCGGTTATTGCGGCGACAACGGTGTTATGATAGCCTGGACCGGCCTTGCTATGCACAAGAGCTGCGTTAAGCACAGAATCGAGGGCACGGCAGTAAACCAGGATTTCAGGACGGACGACGTTGAGATAACCTGGGCAAAAACGCGGGAGACGGGGGGAAAAGAAACACCCGGGGCCTGGAGGGGTGCCGAGGCAGTGCTGTCGCTTCAGGCTGGCCGGCTAGTCAAAGAAAGAGTAAAAAAGCTCTATCGCATTCCGGAGCTTGATGATAAAATAAGGAAGGGCCGGACTACGCGGGAGCCAAGGCTCCTTAGTTCTGCAAGGGCTGCAGGCGTTCCAACGCCCGATGTCTTTGATGTCCTACCAAGCGAGTATAAGATAGTCATGGACTACATAGACGGAAACCCGCTCTATAAAGAGATCGAGTATTACCCAAAGCTGGCCAATGAGATGGGCATTCTCGTAAGAAAACTCCACGACCAGAACATAATACACGGCGACTTGACTACTTCAAACATGATAGTCAAAGGGAGTCGCCTGTTCTTCATAGACTTTGGCCTTGGCGGGATATCAAGCAGGGCAGAAGACAAGGCCACTGATCTATTGCTGCTCAAGAAAGCCCTTAATGCCAATCACTCATCAAAGTTTGACGAGCTTTGGGCGCGCGCTCTTGAGGGATATGGCGACTCGCCGGAAGTGATGAAACGATTTGAGACTGCTGAGCAGAGGGGCAGGTATTTATAGTGTGGCTCTTTTTATTAAGACTGTAGTGTAATTCTTTTTAGAATGAAAAGGTTATACAAAATATCTTTAGGGATTGTTCTGGTTTTCTTACTCCTCGTAATACTCAGCAGCAATTCCAAGAAGCCCAAGACCGGCGATAGCGCTCCTGTTTCCGCCCAACATAACTTTAGCATTGCCAACGTCACCAAGCCTTATGGGAAGATAACCATAGTCGGTGACATGGCATTTAGCGGCTTCTTTGACCCTGCTCTCGAGTACAACGAAGACGGTTCGGTCGGGTGGATGGCTTATTCTTCGATTACCATGTCGTATATCAATACGGCAATTGCAACGACGACTGATCAGGGCAAGACCTGGACCCATGTTACGACGGTCAATCCCTCTGTAAACGATACATTAATGTTCTTCGGGAAGTCTACGAAAGGCCTTTGGCAGAACGAGGTTTCAACATTGGTCCATGACCCAGACGACCCTGACAGAGAGTGGAAGCTATATTGGCACAAGTACTTCAGCAGGCCGCCGCATACGCCTTCTGACCGTCTGTTCACCCACGGCTGGATAGCCTACAAGTATGCCTCCTCTCCGGAGGGTCCATGGTCCGACGAGATTCCCCTATTCGGCGCCGGGGAGTTTCCACCTGCTCCGCATTCTGTCAAATACAACCTGAACCTTCTTGATTCTGACCTAAAGGCTATGGTAGCTTATACCGAGCCTGGATCGCTCTACAAAGACGGCGTGCTTTATCTTAGTCTGACTGCGCACCCGCGAGACAATCCAAGCAAGAACATTGTCATACTTTTAGCCTCCATGGACCACGGCGGGACATGGCAGTACAAGGGCAAGCTCCTGAACAACAAGGATGCGCTGGGCTTTGGCTACACATATTTTACGGGATCTGCACTTTTCGCCTCAGGCAACGAGACGTTTCTGCTGGCATCCCCGTTTCGTTCTGATTTATACAATGGCACTATGATATTTGAATTTGATGATCTCAGTAACGGGCTGTTAAAGCGTGATGCGCAGGGTGAGTTGATAGTCAAAGTCTACATACCCCTATCCTTTGGATATCAGGGCGGCCAAGCTGATTATGACCCGTATAATACAATAGGAGGTATCATAACATCCGAGCTTGCTGTAAGTCCTGGGCAATTTAAGTCTTGGAACCAGCTGGAGCGGACACCCGATACAATGGTTCTGCAGGATACCCAGGTATTTGTCTAATCCAATAAGTAGTTTGTTACATTTAATAAGAGATTATTATGTATAGCGTTACTTACCCTCCCAATGCCGTTTGTGCCTTTCCGCATCCTTCCGCACCACAAGCAGTGCTCGCCTACGCATATCTGCCGCCATCAATGCTCTCTGCGCCTTAGTACTGGTTTGGTAATCCGGGGGCGCTTCTTCTTTGACACCCAGTATCTCCCTAGCGTTCCTTCTGATTTCGGCGTCCTTCTTCGCAAGCTGCGCAGCCCTTTTCTCGAGCGGCACTTCTTTCGCTAGCAGAGCTTCTGAAGTCGCCTCGAGCTTTGAGTATTCTGTTGAGAACTTTCTGATTCTTTCTGCCGGTATCCCGGTAAGCATATGCTCCGGGTGCGAGGACTCATGAAGTTTGTCAAAATCGGTTGTCAGTCTTTTGACTTGCCTTTCCTGCGGACGAGTGGATTCAGAGTAGAATATCTGGGCAATTCTCAACCGCCCCACTTTTTCCTGATGGGCTTTAACTCTTTTTCTAATCTTTTGTTTAGCGGCCTTTCCTGCCAAACCTGTACTATTTGGTTTCACATGATTAATTCCGGATAAAAAGATAAAAAGCAGCCCAAGGCCGCGTCGCAGTCGTTACTTTTATTTCCAGATACGATAACTTCCACCTATGAAGATCATTTTTGTAACGACAAACCCCGGGAAGATGGCCGAGGCATTGCAGATAGGCAAAGAGTATAGTATCAACTTTTCGCAGCACGGCTATGACGGCTTTGAGATACAGACGGATGACCTTGAAGAAATTGCCCTGCACTGCGCAAAGGATGCGTATGCACAGGTCAAAAAGCCGCTGATTGTTGACGACTCGGGCGTTTTTATCAAAGCGCTTAAGGGTTTTCCCGGGCCGTATTCCTCGTACGTTTTCAAGACTATCGGCATTGAGGGCATCCTTAAACTAATGGAAGGCGTTAAGAAAAGAAACGCCCTTATGAGGTCCGTAGTCGCATATACTGATGGAAGGGAGCTGAAG
>CAYSUP010000055.1:0-5723 GCA_964434205.1 uncultured archaeon
TAGAACAAGGAGTAATTTGTTCATTTTAATCGTGTATTCTATAGGTTGAACCGGCTCCATCTGCCCCAGCTGGACAAGGTCTATCACTGCCACACGCAGGTATATTAAGTCCTCCTAGAGATATTTGAGAGGGTGTGCCGCACCAATTTACTGCTATTCCGCCGCCAAGACTGAAAGAGCAGTGTGGAATGTTATAGGTGCCCAATGGTAAACTTCCGCCAGTGATTGTGACTTTTTTGCCCATGCATGTCCCTCCGCATCTCGAACCGACATAGTTACTACAAATTATATCACCACCACAACATGAGTAATCGGATGCCCCAAGCGTAGCTCCTTCGTAGTAATAACACCCGCTCGTTTCCCAGTCCAAGCAACCGGGTTTGCATGCAAGGGTGCCTCCAGTAGCATAACCTCTCCCTATCGTCCCGCAATTCTTCCCATTTAAGTTTGCACCATCGCAGACCTCGCCGACCTCCGGCTCTACTATTCCATTAGTGCAATTGGGTATCCTAGGCCTTTGTGGGTTTCCTGAAGGCTTATACCTATAAGACCAACTAATGCTAGCCTCTCCGCTGGCGAGAAGATTTGGATTTCCTGAAAAAATCGGGCAATTGTAGTAAGCAAAGCCGCTTTCAACTCCGAAATCGGATACAGTATAAGTACCGGCCTTGGGACCGTTGGTAATCTCGATGTTATCACCAATATTAAAAACGGGGTAACTCCAATCACATATCACATCGCCGGATGCGGTTCCCCATGAGCGCCATTCAAGTACATCGTAGACGTCATTAAAAACCCCTTCCTTATAACAGTCGCTCACATCAAAGTACATGCCCCCCGGCCCACAGGTCACTATACCCGTACTAAAGCTTGAGTCAAATCTATTGCACGTCAAGCCCGACACAATTGCCGCGTTACACACAGGGAGCGTATAAGTCACCATCGGCCCGCAGGCAGAAACGCATTTGCCCATGATGTCGCAGGTGGCACCGGTGCCGCAGGCCTCAACGTTTGAGGGCGTCCTGCAGTCAGAATCATTGCCACATGTCTTGATGCTGCACAAGAAGGAGTTCACGTTGCAGGTCGTTTCATTTCTTTGGCTGGTTGTCGATCCCTGCAAAAACATCATGAGGACCACGACTATGGCTATTATTACGACAAGGAACAGGAGATATTCCATAGCAGTCTGGCCTTTGTTTCGCAGGTCCATTTGTGTCAGTTGGATTATGGAAGGTTTATAAAAAATCAATAGCTTCCAAGGGACTTGCCCAAAACGAAGTATTTGCCCCTGAACAATACAAGAGGCCCCTTGTTTTCATCGGAGTATGTGTTCAGCACCTTGCCCGTGAAAACCGTATGATCCCCCTCGTTCACTTCATCGACAACCTCGCACTCTATGCACGCCACAGAGCCTTTTATTAGCGGGACGCCCGATTCACCGTAGAATTTCTTAATCTTCTTGAACTTGTCGGTGGTCTTCCCCGAGCATGAGCCGGCATACCTTGACAGCTCCATCTGGTCATCTGCAAGGATGCTGACTGCAAACTTCTTTGACTTCTTTATCATGTCGTGGGTGTATCTTGGCGGCGCAATGTTCACTGCGACAAACTGCGGCGAGAATGACACCGGTATCACCCATGTTGCGGGCATCGCATTTTCCTTGTCCCCAAGCCTGGCCGTAACCATCGCCACACAATCACCGAAATTCCCCCAGGCCGAACCCTTAGATTTTTCCATTTCAATATTCCAGTTTTCAGTCAAGCCTTTCCAGTATCTCGCTCTTTGAAGAAATCAGCCGCAGCTCTCGGAAGGATATCGACGGCAGCCGCCTCTTTTTCTCGTCTTTTGTGATATGGACTGTTGAGCATTCGAGGACATCCTCAAGGCCCTTTGTGATCCGCTGCTTTGCACGAAGCTCTGCTTCGCTTCTGCTGACTGGAGTGAGTATCGGCCTCTCCTCAAGGGCAAAATCTATCGGCGTTTGCAGAGCTATGCTTTTGAGCTTAAGGCGGACATATTCGCGTATTATCTCCTTTTTCAGCGGATCCGATACGGGCATCTCTATTTTTCCGACAGGCTCTTTCAGTTCAACTGCCCCGACCTCGATATTCTTTCCGAAATAATCCAAAAGTTTCTCAAATATTTCCTCCTGCACCCTGTTTTGTTTTTCCATGCGATAGACTGTCTGGCCGGTGCACTCAAGGACAGATGCAAGGTCTTCCTGAGAAAGGCCGCGCTGCTCACGAAGCTCTCTTAGTGCATCCCCATCGATGCCTACAAGGAACTGTCCGCGCTTTGTGAATTTGGATACCGATTCTCCCCGCAAAATTTTCCTAAACGTCGGCAGGTTCACGCAGGGGTTCCCAAACCTTTGGTAGATGACATCTTCCTTAAGGGGCTCCATGCCGGCGCGATCGCCGACTATGAACGACTGTGATGAGAAAGCATCGGCAAACTTGTGAAGCTCGTTTCCCTCGTCCGGGCCGAGGTTGTCTATGTTCATCAAGGCCTTGACAAATATCTTGAATTCGCGGATGCCGATGACATCGAAATACTTTCTTAGGCCTTCGCTGTAGTAGACCTCAAAGTCGGCTTCATGAAGGGCATCTACTGTGCCTTGTAAAAGCTCAGAATGAATCATCGGAAGAATTAGAGAAGTCGGACAGAAAAATGAAGTGGCAGCGGCTCATAGGTGACAACCTTTTTAACAAAAAGGTTGATCAAAAAGGTCGGATTGCTTCGCAATCCAACTGATTCGCCTTAATGAAGAAGGAGGTGGCAGCGGCTCGTAGCTGGTGTTCTGTTAGGGACCTCAAGGATTTGCACCCTGTCTCAGGAATCCCATACGACATTCAACTCAGCGGCCAATTGGCCTTACACAACGCAGATTGATCCGTTGCAGCAGGTTTAAGGAACCTCAGGAACCGTCATCGTATGATCTCAAACCCGTGTCGTTTCTGTGATAGAGCACCCCTCGCGGAGTGGGCATTACTGCCCTGCGCTTTTGCTGTGCACCAACTTCCTCGGGCAAACCCGAAAGTCGTTCGGCCGCTGCCGGGTTAATTTGAGCGAAAGGGGATAAAAAGCAGCAATGGCGGCATTTAGGAGGCTGGCTCGATATATATCGGATCGGCGCCAACTGAAACCTCGGACATGTCCATTGCGGTTTCATTGCCTAGCATATCGGTCACTATCACCCGGCCGCTAAGCTCGCCACTTATTTGACTTAGGTCCCCCTGATTGTCGTAGTGCCAAATGACATAAACAACGCTGTCGCCGACATAGAATTTATAGGTGTTCTCTGCAAGCCGCACTGCCCTTGAAAAACCGTCGAGCTTTTCTATTATTGTTCGCATCGCATAGTAAGCCTGCCTTCGCACCCCGTTATAGATCAATGCCCGGTCAGAAGTGCTAAATTCATCAGTACCATTGCCCGAAAGAGAATAAAACGTGTATAGGGATTTGTCCATCCCCGATGCAAACCGCGTAGCCTGCCACTGGACGATCTCCCTTGCCTGCGCTGCTTGATCATCATTTTCCATCACTACGTCAAACTCTGTTACCCATATCCCAACTAAGCCGCCTTTCTCAAAAGCCCTGCCAGCAGTCCTGAAAAGGTTAAACCAGAAGAAGTCATTGTCTGCAGCATCCCCGCCGTGGAAATTCCCAATTTCAAAGTATCTCTCACCCCCAAGAGCGAACACGTCGGCCCAATAATTCCTTCCATAATCCCTATCACTGCCCGTAGTGCCCCCGTTGAGCACTAAGGCGTGCTTGTTTGCCGTCTTTATCGCCTTGGAGGTTGCTTTAAGTACTTCAAGATAATCCTGTGGCGTGCCCCTGAAGAAAACCAGCGATGCGCTAGTATCACTGCCGGTCTCCGGTTCGTTTATCACTTCCCAATACATTATTGGGCACTCTAAACCGGGCATGTCGTCATAACCGTCGCCGTCATAGCGCTCAACAAGAGCTGTGACAAAATTTGAGTATTTCACCAGGTCAGATGGCTTGCACCGGCTTTTTGGCAGATAATCATCAAATCCCGAGGCGAAACACCCCTGCCCTCCTGAATTGCGTTGGTCCCAGTCCACATAAGGCCAGATTGTGGCTATGGTCAAAACTCCGCTTTCCTGGGCAGAGTGAACATACTTATCTGCATCTGAAAAATCATATGTGCCTTCATTGGATTCTATGGCGTTCCACCTGAAGGGCCCGGGATGGGGCCTTGCCCATTTCACGCCAAAATCATCAAAACCGGATATTTGGGAGGGCTCGTCAGTAAAGCCAAAGTGATAAAGGTCTTTCCACAGCCAAAACCCGTCTGTGTTTGTACAGGTATAATCTAAGCAATAGCAATTGCTTTGCATAGTCCAACGATAGCGACTCACTGTGCATTCCAGCTCTTTGTCAGAATACCATTTATAGCTGCCGCCGTTAAGCCCGCTCACCGACACGCACCATTTTTGGTCGTCCTTGGAGGAAATGCCCTCAATGCCGTCAATATCGTATATCCAATTACACAGTGTCAGCTCGTTGCAACCGCAAATGTCCACCGGGCTTTCGGCAGATCCATAGAAGGTTTGCTGCTGATTGTTGTAGGTCTCCCTGTCGGTCTGCCCGTCGCAGTCATTGTCAGAGCCATCGTGGCAAACCTCGATTGGCGATGTCTTGTTGCACACTGGACAATCGGTACTGTGGCCGAATGTGCCTTCGATTAAACCTTCAAGACAAATATAATCTTCGTCAGTGGTATATCCATCCCCATTAACATCAGCGCACGGCAGATTTAAATTCTGCGGATATGCCCCGTATCTTTGTAAGTAATCGAGATCTTGTTTTAGAGTAGCTAAGTCAGTCAGGTTTAAGATTCCATCGCCATCAAAATCTCCTTTTGTGCCTATGCATCCCGTCTCATTTATCCGTGGCGGGGTATTCGGAGACTCATTAGCAGGTTCATGCAGCTGTGGGTTTTGGTCATTGCGGTGATTGGCATAGACCAGACATTCTGATATGTGATTGAACACTCGCAGCTCATGGCCAATGCGGCCATTAAGGCTGCAATCAAGGCGCGCGCAGGTCGTGCCTTCACAGGGGAATACTGCCAAAACTGTGCAGCATTTGCCGGCGTGCACTTCATTGCCCGGGGTTACATTGATACCATTTGGCAGCATGACCACAGTGCCATTGTCTAAAAGATCCGTTATATTGAAGATGGCTAGGGGCAAAGGATTCTGAGGCGTTGTCTCAGTCCAGCTTATTTCATTTAGAGAGGAGTCATTAATGAGGCCGCTTGTCCAGCTACGACCCTGGGAATCGGTGACTCTTGCAATTATTGAACCATTTGAGGGTTCATCAAAAGTGAATGCGTCGCCATTGCCTGCGCCCTGTTGGCGCTTAACCGGAACGCCATTTGAGTCGTATATGTCCACTATGTATGTTTCATTTGGGCTTGCACCAGCAAGATTTAAGGGTATGGTGCGTTGTTTTTGGCCCGGCTGGAAAAACAGCGCAAATGCCAAAATGATTAATGCAACGGTTATCAGTATAACTGCGAGGCGTATTCTGTAAATATTTGGTGTTGTGAACGATTCCATCAGAGAAATTAAGTGTATTAGATTAAAAACCAGCTACCGCTAAGTCAGTAATAATGCTAGCCAATGGGAACTGGCTAGTAAGGAAAAGGAAGACGTTGTGCTGTAAAATTCACCCCCGAAGAGGTGTTT
>CAYSUP010000056.1:0-5720 GCA_964434205.1 uncultured archaeon
AAAAAATAAGACAAAATGGCAAAAGAAACCCCAAAAGAGGAGAGCGGATGCTGCTGTGATTGGGAGCACGAGACCGCATACAAGCTAGTCGACTTGTATGTCAAAGAGCTTATAGAGCGAAAGAATATGAAGGGCCTGAACCTGGAGGGCCTTGTAGAGGCCTATTTGTACGTCCTTGGGCGGCTGAAGGGCAGCGAGCATGAGATGGACGAACTTGTGAGGACGGCAAAGGGCGAAATAAGGATACGGCCCGACACAAACGGCATCAAGGAAGCCCTTGGCGACAAGAAGGTAAACGCCGGCCTCCTCAAAGCTCTTGAGAAGATGTGATAGTTTCTTGGATAGTATCTTGAGTATCTAAGAACGCATCTTAGATAGTATCTTAGATAGTAAAAGCAGAGTATCTAAGTCTTAGATAGTATCTTAGATAAACAAGGACACAATACTTGTCCAAACGGGGCATACCAATAAGGCCAGCGGGAACGCAGGCGCAAACTTTATGCCCCATTTTATCGTTACCTTTTTTGGCCCGCCCTTTGCGGACTGTATCTTCTTAAGCGCCTCTTTTGAGAGCCCGTCCATGTCCCTCTTGCTGGCCAGCTTTTTCCCGTTGATTATTACGTCCTCGACAACCATATCGCCCTCGCGCAGGTCTTTGACTGCCACTTCTTTTTGCATGGCGACCTCTTCGACGCTTCGCGTGAATATGATGAGCAGGTAAAAGATGATGGGGGATACCGACATGAACGCGAAGATGGGCGTCCATGGCTTAAGCAAGATCAGAAGGGTCAGCGAGCCTGCTGCAGCAAGCACCAGTATGAGCCAGTTTTTGCATATGCGCTCTTTTGTAAGAGAGAAAACTTTTGGGGATTTAAAGGAAAGAAAGAGAGCATAGAGGAGTGAATAGGGTATCGCGACTATAGATATCGCTATGAAAAAACCGAGGAACTGCGGGAAGAAGCTAAAGGACGAGTCCACAATAGAGGGCCCGATGACGCCCCCGAGCGATGCGCCTATCCCGGCAATCAGCTTAGCGTCGCCTCCACCCCACCCGCCGGTGTAGAAAAGAAACGCTCCAAAGGCAAAAAACATCGCGCCTGCAAGGAGGCCATCAAAAAGGTAAGTGAAGTCGGAAAGGAAAAGAGAGAAGACTGCACGCATTGCCAGCGCAACTACAACAAGGCCTATGGTGAACTTGTCGGGTATCTCGCCGGTCTTCATATCAAAGTAAGACGCTGCTATTGAGAAACCAAAGGCTGCGGAAAACAGCGCAAGATTGAACTGCGATGGGTCCATCATTTGAAGATCTCTACTTTTACGCCGGCCTTTTCAGCCGCAGCCGCAAGCCAGACCTGCTTTTGGCTTAATGCAAGCGGGCAACCAGCCCTTTTTGCAAGCAATATCTCTTCTGCCTGGTCGGGGGGTATGGCAAGCTGCTTTCCCAGTTTCACCGCACCTTCCTTGTCCTTTTTCGGAAGGGGCATATCCATCAGAAAAGGCTCTGAGGTCTTGAATGTCGTGTATAGGGTTTCATCCCCTTTGGGAGATAGCCGCTGCTTAAGCTTGTACACCATGTTCATTTCCTTTTGCTGGTCGTAGAGGCTCTTTGATATCACATAAACCGAAGGCTTCCCGCCGCCAAAGAGAAAAACAATCATCTTATCACCTCTGCAAGCTCGCGAAGCGAGGATTTGCCCATGCTGTTCTTTGTCCTCACCTTAACGCGGTCACCGGCCTTAACTTTTAGCTTTAACGGGTTTTTCACGGCATAGTCGGCCTCGGTTATCTTTGAGAACAGATCGCTCTTGATGCTGACCCCCACCCATTCCCCCGCGGAAAAGAGCACGCTCCCATAGCAATAGCCGCGGCCTATGAAATATTTTAAGGCGACGACAGTTATCATAAACAGGATCATCACCACAAATACGCGGGTCAATGACCCGAAGTCAAGCGAGACCAGGACCGAGGTAAAAATCCCGTATATCAAAAGAAGTATTGCTATTTCAAAAAAGACAAAGACCATCGTGTACTTCAGCCAGTCCTCGGGGTAGTCTCTCCTTAGCTCCGAACGGGCGACAAGGAATTGCAGGATAAGCAGGATTACCGCGGGGATGAGGAGCAGCCTTTCGACAAAGAATGCGGCAAAAAGTACGAGCAAAAAGCCGCTCATAAGCGCCTGGACCTTGGAAATCGAGTTCATGTGATAATAAATGGCTGACGTAATAAAAAGGCAAAGCCTGCGTCGGGGACATCAAGGAGCTTTTGGGGTTATTTGCCGTCCAGCCGGCCAATTAGCCGCCGGGATTGGCAATTAATGGAAAAACGAGGGTTTTTAAAGTTATAGCCAAAAAATAGGCGATGGAAGCATCGGAAGCAAAGAAGCTGGCCGAGAGTGTTGAAGCCGGCCTGCGGGACGGCAGGTCGCTTGAGTCGCTGAGGAAGGCCATGAAGGATTCCGGCTATGAGGACGGGGACATAAGGGAGATTTTATCCCGCGTCGACAGGAAGAATACGGGCAGGAAGCCCAAGAAAAAGAAGACTATGGGCAAAGAGCCGATATTAATCGCAATTGCGATAATCGTTGTGATCATATTGAGCGCCAGCATGCTCACAAGGCCTGCCCAAGAGCCAAACGGCGGCTACTCAAACGCATCCGGGAATTCTAGCACGGGCGACACAAAGACCTGTTATGTCCTCAATGAAAGCGTTAAGGAGCTCATGATAAAGGCCGGGGCAAAATGCGATAGGTGGTATTTGATAGAGGATATCTCAAGCAAGGGCAAGCCGACAGCGCCGATAAGCAATTGCTATGTCATTGATGAAGCTGCCAAGGAAGCGATGATAAGAGCGGGTGCCAAATGCGACAGATGGTATTTTTCAGCAGACGTGCCGAGTATAGAGGATTACACTAATGCCACAAAGACCTGTTATGTCCTTAACGAGGATGTCAAGGCAGAGATGATAAGGTCGGGCGCCAAATGCGATAAGTGGTATCTCATACAGGAGATATAGGCTCAATCTCCAAAACCAACCCTAAAGTTACGCTACAGCAAGCCAATCTAAGAGTTACGCTACAGATTAACCTAAAAGTTACGCTACAGAGTTCAGATCAACCTAAAGTTACACTACAAACCGATCTAAAAGTTACACTACAAACCAATCTAAAAGTTACGCTACAGATTTCGCATTTCGGATAAATGCACTCACCTTTGCATAGTCCTTTATGCCCACTTCAGACTCAACTCCGCTTGAGACATCGACTGCAATAGGCCTAACCTGCCTTACAGCGGCTGAGACATTTAAGGGGGTAAGACCGCCTGCGATTATCACGGGCTTTTTTGAGAGAGCTTTTAGCTCTTCAGCAATAGACCAGTCGTAGGGTACTCCAGTCCCCCCGATCTCTTTCCCGACCTTTGTGTCAAAGAGTATGTAGTCCATTATCTCAGAGAGCTGCGAGACCTTAAGCTTTAGACTTTCATCGATTTTCTTCATGCCGGAGTCTATGGGGACATTGGCTATTATGGTTGGCACTGAATCGCGGATTTCGGCGTAACCGTCAAAAGAAAGGGGCGCATGCAGCTGGAGTATGTCAGCCCCTGAGGCATCAAAACTGTTTAAGATCTGGTCGACTTCCTGCGAGTGCGTCACTAAGACCGAAGGCACAACCGGCCCCAGTTCGGTTATTATCTGGGATATCTCGTCGGGCGTCAGGTAGCGCGGCGAGTTCTCGGCATTCACAAAGCCCAGAAGGTCAGCGCCAAGCTCCATTGCCATCTGCGCATCTTCCGGGTTTGTGAGACCGCATATCTTCACAAAGGTCATTTTTTCACAAATTCCTTCACCGCTTTCTCAAGGTCGCCTGCGCGCATCAGGCTTGTGCCCACAAGGGCGGCATTCGCATGCCTAAGGACAAGATCTAGGTCCTGTTTTGTCTTTATGCCGCTCTCGGAAACGATTATTTTACCATCGCTTACCTTGGACATTTTAGCTGCCAGCCGTTCTGTTGTCTTAAGGTCTATTGATAAGTCTTTAAGGTTCCTGTTGTTTATTCCGATTATTTCTGCGCCCGATGCAATGGCTATTTCGAGTTCTTTCTCATCATGCACTTCGACAAGCGCTTCCATCCCAAGCTCTCTTGTTTTTTTGTAGAATGTCTTCACTTCGCCGCCCAAAACAGACGTCATGAGCAAGACTGCATCAGCGCCGTAGTTCTTTGCCTCGAGGAGCTGGTACTCATCGATTATGAAGTCCTTTCGCACCACGGGTATCTTCACAGCATCCTTGGCCTTCTTCAGGTTCAGCAAGCTGCCGTGGAAATAAAAAGGTTCTGTTAAGACTGAGAGCGCGCATGCCCCGCCCTTTTCCATTGCCAGGGCAGTCTCGGCGGGGTCTACTTCGCGTATCTTTCCCTCGCTTGGGGAAGCCGGCTTTATCTCGGTTATTATCGCATTGCTTTTTGCCGAGGTTATCGCCTTTTTCAAGCTTCTTGTCGGGCCGTCGAGCTTGAAAAGTTCGGCGGGTATCCTGACTTTCCTGAAAGCGACTTCGTCTCTTGTCCGGGCGATGATTTCATTAAGCATTTTTACTTGCGCTTTAAGCATTTGAAACTTCTACCAATTTTTCGAGCGCTGCCATCGCTTTTCCGGAATCAATGCTTTTTTCGGCCGCCTTGATGCCTTCTTTGATAGTCTTAGCCCTGCCGCCGACGTATATCGCGGCTCCCGCATTGAGGAGTACTATGTCGCGCTTCGGCCCTTTGCTCCCGGCAAGTATCTCGCGGGTTATCCTTGCATTGGAATCCGCATCATCGCCGCGTATCTGCTCGGGCTTTGCAGCCCTAAAGCCGTAATCTTCGGGTTTGACATAGTAAGCGGTTATCTTGCCGCCTGCAAGTTCCGATATCTTGGTCGGCCCGATTGTTGAAAGCTCGTCAAGTCCTCCCGTACCGTGCACGACAAGGGCGTGTTTGCTGCCCAGCTCTTTTAGCACGCCTGCGAGTTTTTCGGTCAGATCAGGGTCAAACACCCCATAGACCTGGTGTTTAACATTGGCCGGGCTTGCAAGAGGGCCGAGTATGTTAAAGACTGTCCGCATGCCGAGTTCCTTTCTCACAAGTGCCACATGCTTCATGGCACCGTGGTATGCGGGCGCGAACATAAAGCCTATCCCGGCCTCTTGTATGCATCGCCTTACGCCCTCCGGGCCGAGGTCTATCCTAACACCCAGCTTTTCCAGAACGTCTGCGCTCCCGCTCTTTGATGAGACTGCCCGGTTGCCGTGCTTTGCCACGGGTATACCTGCGCCCGCAGCAACAAATGCCGCTGTCGTGGATATGTTAAAGGTGTTTGAAAGGTCACCCCCTGACCCGCATGTATCGACGGCAAGATTGGCGACCGAGGGCTTAAGGTCTACGCGTGTCGCAAACTTTCTCATGATTTTTGCAAACGATGCGATTTCTGTTATCGTCTCGCCTTTAATGCGAAGGGCTATCAAAAAGGCGCCTATCTGCGCGTCAGTGGCCCCGCCCGACATTATCGTTGTCATGGCCGCTTCAGCCTCTTCCCAAGTGAGGTCTTTGCCGAGAGAGAGCTTGCTTATGATATCCTTCATGGGTAAGTTAGAGAAATACGGATAATAAAGGTATCTGAAATGCGATTTTTGACCTTTTTATTTGGTTTTTAATTTTTTCCTTTAAACTTTATTAATTTATTTAATCTTTA
>CAYSUP010000057.1:0-5697 GCA_964434205.1 uncultured archaeon
GTCTGTGGCAATATTGTCGAAGTCGTGCACGCAAGCGGAGGGACGCTCGTTTGCTGCGGCCAGCCGATGGTATTGCAGAAGGCGAACACTGTCGATGCATCGCAGGAGAAGCACGTGCCAGTCGTTGAAAAAACAAAGGACGGCGTGAAGGTCAAGGTTGGCTCAGTACCGCACCCGATGATTCTGGAGCACTACATTGAGTGGATCGAGATAATCGCTGACGGCCGGAGCTACAAAAAATTCCTTAAACCAAGTGATGCTCCAGAAGCAGAGTTCTGCGTGAAGGCCGCGGAGATAACTGCGCGCGAATACTGCAACTTGCACGGTCTGTGGGTCACTGGATAGGGGCCCTTCGCCTACTTTTTCGACAGGTTCTGCACTACCTCGGCATACTTGTTGTGTATGAACGCGCTGTCGAACTCGGCCATCTCCTTAAGCATGGCTTCCTTCTCGCTATCGCTTAGGTAGTCCATCACGGGCAGAAAGAAGTGCTTGTCCTCCTTCTCTATGTGTTTGGGGTAGAAGTCGGCCAGCCAGCGCATTTCGGTAATTATCCCCGATATTGCTGTAGAGCCCCCCCTCTCATAAGCGTCCTTTGCCGAGACAAGCCGGGCGACTGCTTTGCGCCCCAGCTTGTGGTCGTCTATGAGCTCCTGCATCATCCTTCTTTCATCTGCGGAGAGTTTCTTCGTTGCCAGCCGCTTAAACAGTATGTCCTCCTCCTTCCCGTGGTGGCATCTGTCGGCGTATGTCCTTATGAAGTCTACGGCAGTCTCTATGAACCTGGCGTCCGCGTTTTTCTCGCGCGCCATCCTCCCCACCTCGCGCTCCATCAGGCGTAGCATCTTCTCGATGAGCCTGTGCTCTTTCATCAGCGGTCCTATCGGCATCATTTTAGTCCTTACTCAATGATTTTTTCAATTTTTAGCGGCTATCTGGTTATCCAACCGCCGTCAACGAATATAGTCTGGCCTATAACGTAGCTCGAATCGTTGGAGGCTAGGAAGACTACTGCCTTGGCGATCTCCTCCGGTCGCCCGAATCTGCCCATAGGTATCGCCTGGAGGAAGGATTTCTTGGAATTTTTATCCTTGACAATCGGTTTTATCATGTCCGTGTCTATGACCCCGGGCGCTATGGAATTCACACGAATCCCATATTGGATTAGCTCCAGCGCCATCTCCCTTGTGAGCTCGATTATGCCACCTTTTGATGCACAATAATGCGCAAGCTGCGGAAAACCGACCTTCCCTGCTATAGATGAAATATTGATTATGACGCCGCCGGTCTTCTTCGTTATCATCTCGCCCGCTACAGTCTGACTGCAGAGAAATGTGCCCTTAAGATTCACGTCTAATATCTTGTCCCACTCATCCTCCGACAGCTTCAGCAGGGGGTCGAAGTGGACGAGTCCCGCATTGTTGACCAATATGTCTATTCTGCCGAATCTGTCCATGGCCTTCCTAACCATGGCGATTACATCTGTTTTCTTGGACACGTCAGCCTTGGTGGCCAGGGATTCGCCACCAAGGACCCTTACCTCCTTTGCCACCGATTCTGCATGGTCCAAATGGACTGCATTGGTCACAACCTTGGCGCCCTCTCTAGCGAGTTCTAGTGCTATGGCCCTCCCTATTCCGCGGCCGGAACCCGTTACGATTGCGACCTTCTCCTTCAGTTTCATTTTCTATTCTGTCTTAACGTCTTGAGCAATAAAAGCGTTTATTACTCTGGCTTTAGGATTACCTTTATCGATTCCTTAGCCTCGGCCACAAGTCTAAACCCTTCCTGCGCTTTCTCTAATGGGAGCGTGTGGGTTATCATGTCTGTGACTTTGATCTTTTTGGTCTTGATTAAATCCAAAGCCTCTTTCAAATCCTTGGGGGCAGCACCATAAGACGTCAACACGGCCACCTCGTTCCTCCAGAAGTCGTTGACTGGGATCTCTACAGGCACGCCAGGCTTTGGAACTGCAAAGAAGAGGACAACTCCGCCGCGGTCGACTGATTCGAGGGCCTGTTTCACCGCGGGCACAGCTCCTGTGCAGAGGATGACTTTGTCGGCCAGCCGGCCGTTGTTTAGTTTCTTCAGCTCCTCTATAGTGTAGCTCATCGCATTGATAGTTCCGTCGGCGCCGAACTCTTTTGCTTTCCTCAAGCGCCAGTAATTTAAATCGGTGGCGATTACCCTCGCGCCTTTTGACTTTGCGAGCTTGACGTGGAGCAGGCCAGCGATTCCGCTCCCTATAATCAAAACAGTGTCGCCCTTTTTCACTTTGGCTATCCGCTGGCTGCGGACGACGCATGCGAGTGGCTCGATTATGGTACCTTCTTCGTAGGAAATGGTCTCGGGTAAAACATAAACGCCCTTCTTGTCTATGTTGATTTTTGGCACCCTCACAAATTCGGCAAACCCTCCGGGGTCGAAGTTAGTTGTGTGGAGCGTCTCGCACGCAGTTTCGCGGCCACTCCTGCAATAATCGCACTCGAGGCAGGGAACGTGATGGGAGACGAAGACACGCTGGCCGACCTTGTAGGGACAACCAGGGCCGACTTCGATTATTTCACCTGCGGCCTCGTGGCCGAGCACTCGTGGCGCCTTCTTTATCCTATACCACTCCATCACATCGGAGCCGCAGATACCGCTAGCTTTTACCTTGAAGACAAATTCGCCTGGTCCGGGTTTTGGTTTTGGGAGTTCTTCAATGCGTACATCATCATTTCTATAATAAACTGCAGCCTTCATCTTAGACCTTCGCATCGTCCTGCTCATTGTCAACAGCTGTCTTTTTCGGCGCGTGCCCGGGTTTTCTTAGCTTCTTGAACATCTCATAGGCTTTCTCAGGCTTTGTCTCGTTGTGGACGACTTCCCTCACCGCCTGTATCATGGCCACAGGGTCGTCTGACTGGAAGATGTTCCTTCCCATGTCAACGCCGACTGCGCCTGCTTTTACAGCATTGTAAGCCATCGTTAGGGCCTCAAGCTCGGGGATCTTTTTGCCACCCGCCATCACAATTGGGACTGGGCATGAGTTGACAACTTTCTCGAAATCATCGTCGCAGTAGTAGGTCTTCACAATATGAGCGCCGTGCTCGGCTGCCATCCTGCAGGCGAGGCTTAGATACCTGGCATCCTTCACCATGTCCTTGCCGACTGCTGTGACAGCCATCGCAACAAGGCCATACCTATTGCAGTCGTCCACCCACTTGGAGAAGTCCAGAATAGTGTCCCGCTCCCAAGGCATGCCCACGGTTATAGAATAACCTATACCTACTGCGTTGCAGCGGATGACGTCTTCAATCGAGATTGTGATGCCCTCGTGGAGGAGCTCCGGGCCTATGATGCTTGTGCCCCCCGAAGCGCGCAGCATTATCGGGACGTCGGTATTGGGGTCAACGCAGGTGCGCAGCATCCCGCGGGTGAGGAATAATGTGTCTGCATATGGGATGAGCGGCTTTAGTGCCTTCCCGAAGTCCTCTAAACCCGTAGTCGGGCCTAGGAAGTACCCGTGGTCAACGGCCAGCATCACGCTCTTTCCTGTTTTCGGTTTTATGACCTTGGAAATCCTATTCTTCTGTCCCCAGTCCATTTTGATTCAGTTTTATTAGTTATTTTGAAGGCCTGACTATAAGATAGCCTTTGTCCGTCAGCCAGTGGTGGAACTCGTAGGTGGTGTGAATGCATGCCTCTTTACACTTCTTGCGAACCGCCCCATACTCTGGCGAGCCCTCCTTAGTCTTCTCAAGGCTGAGCTGCAGCGGGCAGTTGACATCCTTGCAGTACTCGCGCCGCTTGTACTCGGTATAACCGTTAATAGTCATTGCAGAAGAAGCGCTATAATTGCCGGTGTAATTTAAAAAACCGTGGAGCCTGGCTTAAAAACAGTAAAAGCTCACTTTATCGATTTCAACGCCTTCCCGATAAGTGCATTACATGCAGAAAAGTCCTTTCCTATCGCCATCCCGCCATGGCCTGCGAGGATTATGAACTTACTCTTCCTTAACGCCTTTAGAGCAGCGTGCGCAAGCTCCGGTGTGCCGTAAGGGTACTCTTCATCAGTCTCGGTGAATCTTGCATGGCTCTTCAACAGGTTGTCATCATGGAAATGCACAATGGCATTGGCAGACGGGAAGTTCTCGTATATGAGCCAATGCATCATAGCCTCGGACGACGGGAGCAGCCTGCCTGCCACTTGGACTATTTTGTTTTCCTCATTCACGCCCCTGACAAGAACCATGTCAGCCTCGGTGACTTTGGCCAAGTTTTTCCCGGTGGGTGTTATGACAAGCCCTTCTGCGGCGCGGACGCTGACATTTCCGGGTATCCCATGAAGCAGCTTAGCCTTATTCATCCAAGAAAGCTGGTCGACAAGGGCCTTTCGCTCCTTGGCGCAATTGAAATCAACGCCCTCAAACATCGCCTTGAACCTGACGCCCGCATATTCTTCTGGCATGGATAGTTTTGCTTTAAGGGTCTTAAAAGTGAGTTTTAAACACTCCGCATTAAAAATAACCAATGGAAGAAGCGGAGAGGGCGAGACTCAAGAGCGAACTTAGGAGGCTTCATGAGAAGAAAAACGTGCAGACCAGGAATGTGAATTTTCACCTGTTATTCCTGATAGTGCTTTTATTGATCGCCATTGTCGGGGCGACATTTTACTTCTTTTGGAAATACAACAATACAGTCAGCGAGAGCAAGGGCTTTTCGCAGGCAAAATCCGTCATAGAGAGCGATTTGAGCACTTGCCGGATAACCCTTGACAAGAGCATTGAACAGATGGATGAACTCCTTGAGGATTTCAACATAAGCTCGTCATCAATGGCCTCGCTTAGGGGGCTTTATACAAACGTGTCAAACTTGAAGGAGAAGCTTGCAACTGATTTGTCAAATACGCAGACTAGCTTGTCTACTTGCCAGACGGATCTTGTAAGCTCGAGGGACGAACTCAATGATGCGATTGCAGAATTGAACACTTTCACGACCCAATATAACCAAAAGGTATTGGAGCTGCAGGCAGTCAAGAAGGATAACGAAGCCCTGAAGGGGAATGTCACTGCTCTGAAAAACTCCGTTAAATCCTTGGAAATCACGCTCGCAAGGGTGCAGGGAGATTTAAGGGATCTTCAAGATTGTGTCGATGCGAACGCCAACTGCACTGCATGCCAGTGAGCTTAAGGGAAAAACCAGGTTCGAATATCAGAAAAACCGGGCCTAAAAATGGGAAAAAACATAATTGAGGAAAAGCTAAAAGGTCCGCTGAAGGCTATGTGGGACGTAGAGCTTTTCAGCATGGCCCTTGTATTCATCACATCATTTTTGGGTTTTGTCCTTGTATTTTTTCTTTTCGGTGCCCAGATGTACTTTGCCTTTGTGCCGGCGTTTGGGATAACAATAATTGCATATCTTTCTGGAAGGCGCCATTACGACCCGGTGAGGACTATTGAGAGGGGCAACCCGCTCCTCAAAGAAAGGCTGACTGCAGCCTATGACAACCGCGAGAAGGAGAACATAATCGCAAAAGAGCTTGTAAAAGAAGTGTCTTATGACCTTGACAATGTGAACACGGGTACCTTCCTTGATGTCGGGAGGACAAACACTTATGTAATAGCCTCGATTATAATCGTCTTTATACTGCTTTCACTTCTCTTTGCCGGCCTTGCGCTGGACCCCTTCTGGGGCGCGGTGTTCGCCCTCTGC